>CAYRJJ010000088.1:0-6052 GCA_964424515.1 uncultured Candidatus Finniella sp.
CAGACTCAAAATCTGTTGTTCGCAAGGACGTGGGAGTTCGATTCTCCCCGAGGGCACCAAGGCTTTGCCGGGAAATGCAAAAACCCTCAAAATCTTGATTCTACCACAATTTTACCACGTGATAAGTTTGTTAAATCTGGCAAATATGAACACAGCCATTGACAAACCCCCAGAAAATTAATTAATTTTGCCTATAATTTTATAAGAGGCTGGCATGTTTATAAGCTGCCCGAACAAGAGTCTTTTCCACTTTGTAGACAAAATGTCGCGCCTTGCAGCCTTGCCCTATGCGCCTCCCTTCTTCCCATCGCTCGATGTTCCCCCGCAAGTTTCCCGTGTTAAGCCTCTTTTATTATTCCGTCTACGGGAGCCTGTCATGAATTCATAACGTAATGTGGAAAGGGTGAAGATGAATAAGAAACCGTTTGTAGACCATAAAGATATTGTTTCCTTTCTGGAAGTGCTTTCAAATTATTGCGTTTTCTATTTTGGAGAAAGGGAAGGTCTCGAACTATATAACTACTATTGCAACAACTACGTTTACATCATACCCGCCATGAAAAACGGAAAATACGTACACGGAGAAAAGTTCTCCAGGCTCCAACTCATTTTTATCAAGATTAAAGCGGATGTGTTTTTCAACAGGATCGAGGTCTATTATGTCGCATGGCCTTATAACAAGGGAAAGATCAAGCAAATAGACTTCGGGTTGTTTGAGTTAACCTGCTTTGATTTTTATGAAGCCTTCGGCGAATTTGAAATGAGCAAGGGAGAAAAGGCAAGGCTGGGTTTCTCGAGCAAACTGTTAAACTTGTTATTGCCTCCTCAAAAGGGCTTGCTCTTCAATCAGGATGAATGGCGGAACAAGGATACGGTTTTAATGGAAGGCTTATATACGGAACTGAAAAAACGGAACCTTGATATTATAAAGGAATACGGGAAAAGCTTCCGTGAATTTGGGAAGGATGAATTTCTCAATTATATAGAACAGAAGATCAGGCATACCCCGCAACAACTTTCCCTTGCCTTATGGCTTATCGTCAGGGAGCATTAGGCTCCTGTTTTTATCCTGGCCAGGCTTTGGCTTTTCTTCCGCTCCTGCTTTGTTACCTGTTTGTGATACTGCGGTAACAAACAGGCATCTTCCCCACACATCCATGCAGCCATTCTCTCCTTAATGCCGCCATTTTCCTTCTGGTAGCGCGATATCGAATTTTTGCGGCATTCTGTCCATTTTTGCGGTATCGCGCTTGCAAAACAGGCGTTTTAACCCGCCATCAATATCCCTCTTATCCATGCAAATAATTGATTTTCAATGTTAAATTGAATTTCAGCGCATGGTTTTTTCCTGATCGGCCAGGATTTGAGCCAGCAAGACGACCCTTGAGCAAGTCAATTCTTCCAAACCCGCAGTTTCCTTAGCGGCGCCGCGATATCGAATTTTTGCGACCTTTTGTCCATTTTTGCGGTAGCCCGACACTCCTTGTCACAAAGGGCATTTTTTATGCTTTCATTTATTTCGCGCCTGACAGCGCACCCGTCAATAAACGAAGAGGAGGTGTTAAAAATGTTCGGTCTTAAACGATCCCGCTCCAAACGCAAAATCCCTATATTCAAGCGGCTTTTTCGGTTTTTCAGGCCAGAAAAGCCCAAACCCGTTGAGCGTAAGCCCAAACCGAAACGTGTTTGTGACCTGGGAGAAGATTATTACACAACGAAGGAAGTTGCGGACGCCCTTAACCTTTCGGTGAGCGCCCTGGGCGAGTACAGGCGCAAAGGTATTGGCCCCAGGTATACCGTTGTCAGTTACCGCAGTTACCGTTATTCCAAGGCGGAAGTCATGCGGTACCTCCAGGAAATGACCCGCGCCTCTACTTCAGCTACCCGAAACGATGACCTGCGCCCTTAACCATAAACAGAAAGGATAACTCATTATGACTTTTATGCACAAAGACCCCCTCGGGCATAAAGACTTCAAATTCATCAACGCCATCTATTTCTCGTCGCTTGATATGCTGATGCAATTGGACAAAGACTTGATCCGCCATGCTTTGCGCAAGGCCAAGTTGGTCTGCCAATGCCTGGAAGGACTTCTCAAGCTCGCCGATCAACTTGACGGGAAAGGAGACTAACCCATGCCGCTTCCTATTATTACCGCTGACCAGCGCTTGAGCGAACAGCGCGGCATCAAAGGCTGCATCTTCGGCAAGTCAGGCATTGGCAAGACTTCCCTCCTGTTAACATTGCCGGAAGATAAAACCCTCTTCCTGGATATGGAAGCGGGAGATCTGGCGATCGAGGGATGGAAAGGCGACGCCCTTCGTCCCCGCACCTGGAAGGAATGCCGGGACTACGCCGTTTTCATCGGGGGCGCGAATCCGGCTTTAAGGGACGATCAACCCTATAGCCAGAAACACTTTGAGATGGTTTGCCAAAACCTTGGCGATCCCCAATCCCTGGATAAGTATGAGACGGTGTTTGTGGACTCCATCACGGTAGCGGGGCGACTGTGCTTCCAGTGGTGCAGGGGCGAGCATAAAGGCGACTTGAGAAACGCTTATGGCCTCCATGCGCAGGAGATGGTCGCCTGGCTGACCCATTTGCAACATACGCGAAACAAGAACATCTGGTTTGTCGGCATCCTGGACGAGAAGCGGGACGACAACAAGAACCGCTTTTACGATCTCCAGATCGAGGGGACAAAAACGGGACTGGAATTGCCGGGCATCGTCGATCAGGTCATCATCATGGCGGAACGGGAAGGGCGGACGGAAGACGGGAAAGGGACAAAGCATTACCGCGCCTTTATTTGCCATACGCTGAACCCTTACGGTTATCCGGCTAAAGACCGCTCAGGACGTCTTGAGTGTGAGGAAGAGCCACATCTGGGGCGGCTTATGGAAAAAATCCAGAATAAGGCGGCCAAACCCGCCTCACAACGCCTGACCTATATATGTCCTCAACAACCAACGCAAGGAGAATGAACCATGGATTTTAACTCAGCGGAACCCCAGCGATCTTATGACCTCATCCCCAAAGGAACCATCGCCAAAGTGCGCATGACGATCCGGTCAGGAGGCTTTAATGACCCTGCCCGCGACTGGACAGGCGGGTATGCCACCCGCAACGTCGCTTCAGGGGCTGTTTACCTCGATTGCGAATTCGTCATCCTGGAAGGTCCGTACGCTAAACGAAAAATATGGAGCCTTATCGGGCTGCACAGTTCAAAAGGAGAAAAATGGCATAACATTGGCCGCTCTTTCATTCGCGCTATTTTAAATTCCGCGCGGGGTTTTTCAGAAAAGGACGAGTCGCCTCAGGCCCTCGCCGCCCGAAACATCAAAAGCCTTGCTGAATTGGATGGCGTCGAGTTCCTTGCCCGCATTGACGTGGAGAAGAACAAGGGAACAGGACAAGAGCGTAACGTCATCAAGATAGCGGTTACGAAAGACCATAAGGATTATCCTTTGGGGTCAGGGGGCGCCGCTACCTCGTCCTCTAACGTCGCTCCCTCCTGGGCGAGATAAGGAAGAAGGAGCGAGGGTATGCTGTTAAGACCACGGCAAAAAGAATTGGTCAGCCGCGCGGTGGAAGCTCTGCGTCAGCATGGCGACACGTTAGCCGTCGCCCCGACAGGTTCCGGCAAGACCATTATGCTATCGGCCGTGATCGGGGAGCTATCCAAATCCTCCCCGTTCAGGAGTTGCGTGGTGGCGCATCGGGACGAACTGACCGCTCAGAACCAGGCCAAGTTTTGTCGGGTCAATCCCCACATGCCGACCAGCGTCTTCGACGCCTCCCTGAAGTCATGGGAAGGGCATACAACCTTCGCCATGATCCAGACCTTGTCACGGGAGGCGAACCTTGCCAGCATGCCCCGTCTTGACCTTCTGGTGATCGACGAAGCCCACCATGCCCGCTCGGAAAGCTATGTGCGCGTGATCACCCATGCAAAAACCCTGAACCCTGACGTTAAGCTTTTGGGGATGACGGCGACGCCCAGCCGCGGGGACAAGAAGGGACTGCGTCCCATCTTCTCGAATGTGTGTGATCAGATCACGGTTAACGAGTTGATCGCCTCCGGCCATCTCGTGCGGCCGAAAATGTTCGTCATGGATGTGGGAACGCGGCAAAAGCTAAAAGAGGTCAGGAAAATGGCGGGCGATTACGACATGGAGGCAGTGGCGCAGATTATGGACACGCGCCCCGTTAACGAGGCGGTGATAGCCCACTGGAGGGAAAAGGCGGGAGATCGTCAAACCGTCGTTTTCTGTTCTACGGTAGAGCATGCTCGCCATGTCCAGCAGAGCTTTTTAAACGCTGGCTTCCCTGCCGCCCTTGTCCACGGGGAAATGTCCAGCGTTGAGCGTGAGCGGAACCTGCTGGCCTATACAACTGGAAACGTCCAGGTGATCGTCAATGTGGCGGTACTCATGGAAGGGTGGGATCATCCTCCAACGTCCTGCATCGTGCTTCTGCGGCCAAGCTCTTACAAATCCGCGTTCATTCAAATGGTGGGACGGGGCTTGCGCACCCTCAACCCTGAAGAACACCCGGGCATCGTTAAACACGATTGCATCGTGCTGGACTTTGGCGCGACGACCCTTGCGCATGGTTTCCTTGACCAAACAACCAGCCTTAATGATGCTGCGCAGGGGGAAGCGCCTCTTAAAACCTGCCCTGACTGCGAGGGCGAAGTCCCTGCCGCCGTCTCTGAATGCCCTCTGTGCGGGTTCGCCTTTGACACCCGAAGCCAGCCGGAGGCCATCCCCTTGCGCGAAGAAGATTTTGCCATGAGGGAAGTCGATATCCTTAACCATTCCCCTTTCATGTGGGCGGACGTGGATGACCAGGGGTATGCGTTCATGGCGGCTGGCTTTAACGCCTGGAGCGGCGTCTTCTTCCTGAATGAACAATGGCGGGCTGTCGGGGGCTTGCAGCGGGAACCCGCAACGCTTTTGGCCGTGGGGGATAAAGCCGTTTGTTTCGCGGCAGCCAACGACTGGATGAACCTCCATGAAACCGACGATAGCGCATATAAGGTAAAAAAATGGATCAGCCTTCCGGCCACGGGTAGCCAATTAAAATACCTGCCAAAACATCAAAACGATTATGGCCTGACCCGCTACAAGGCGTCGGTTCTTATGGTTTTGAAATTCAACCGGACAAACATCAAGAATGCTCTTTATGCGGGAGGCATCCTGTGATTGATAAAACGCCCCTTGAACAACAGGCATTCGTTTCGGCATTACGTCCGCTGGGGGAGATCGTAACGGAAATCGGCATAGATAAACCCCTGTCCGCTTATACCCGCCAGGAGGTTTTGACTCTGATAGAAACGATTGTTGATGCGTACCAAAAGCATTTGCTGGACAATTCCCCATTGAATTAAAAAAAAAGGAGTTTCATCATGACGACGATACGACCAGCCACGCTTGATTTGACCCCCCAGAATCCTTCCGGTTACCGTACCTTATCGGATAAAATTAATGAGCTTATTGATTCCCGCTTGCAGGACAAGAACGCTCGGGAACCGCAACGGGATTATTTGGGCGCATCGAGGCTTGGCGTATCCTGTAGCCGCGCCCTGCAATACGAATATACCCATACGCCCCGTGACAAGCCGTTCTCGGGAAAGTTGTTGCGCATCTTTGAAATGGGGCATGCCCTTGAAAAAATGGCCATCACCTGGTTAAAGGGAGCGGGTTTTGATCTCTATACTCTCCAGAAGAACGGCGAACCATTTGGCTTTTCCGTAGCTGACGGGCGCATTCAGGGGCATGTGGACGGGATTATCTATAGGGAGGCGACCTTCGCCTCGGCGCAGCCTGAATCCGGCGTCCTCTGCCCCGCCCTTTGGGAATGCAAGTCCATGAATGCCAAGTCCTGGAAGCAGACCGTTGAAAAAGGGGTGCGTGCCGCAAAGCCTGTCTATGCCGTCCAGATCGCTCTTTATCAGGCGTACATGGAAGAGGCCGTCCCGGGCATCTCTAAAAGCCCCGCCTTGTTTACCGCCATCAACAAGGATACCTCGGAAATTTACCATGAACTT
>CAYRJJ010000089.1:0-5977 GCA_964424515.1 uncultured Candidatus Finniella sp.
TCCAAGACCCATAGAAAACATCTCTCTCCCTACCGGGGGGTGAGCAATTACCTTTCATGACACAAAAAAATCTCGAAAGACCTTCAAAATCATAACTTTTAGGAAAATCTCTCAAAAATGAGGGGTAGTGAGACCTTTTTCATTCAATTTTTAGATAAGTGCACAGAACCTAAACACCTAAACTATTTTTTTTTGACGGTGATAGTGGTGCGTTTCTTTCACAAAATAAAGTAAAAACAAGCTGATGGCAATACCAATAGGAATAGCGATAATGGCTGTCTGGTAAGCCGCTTCACTATAGATACGAACTCCGTCCAACCCAAGGGCGCCATCCCAGCACCAGTCCAGCACCCTTCCAAGAAGAGGTTGGGAGACGACGCCACTCATCATTACAACCGCATTCGTAAACCCGAGGGCTGTCCCGCTGATCCGCCGGGGGGATATTTCTTTAACGCAAGCGAAAACCAGAACCTGCCCGCCGTTGCAGACGCCGCCAGCAAATAATAAACAAAACATGACAGGTAAAGGGATGTCTGTCCCAAAAATGATAGTTAAAAAGATTGCGAATAAAAATGCGGCCGACAGTTTCATGGTAAAAATACGGCTTTTCAATTGATCCGAGATCCAGGCAGCCAAAGGGCCGCCAAAGGCAAAGCCTACAAAAATCATCACGGTCGCAAAAGAAGCATACTCATTGTCAATACTATACGTATGCATCAGGTAAGGCACGCCCCACAATTCCGTAAAAGCCGCGATGGGTAACCACATCAAGGACCCAAAAAGGGCGATCAACCATACTTGAGGATTCGTCAGTAATAAGGCCAGAGACTTGCGAAGCGGTATCTCATGGCTATGGTGCAGCTTATGTCCACGCGGGTGATCCCGCACAATAGCCCAGGAAAATAAAGTCATCACCACGCCAGAAACGGCCAGAATCATCATCGCCTGGCGCCACCCGCCCCAATTATTAACCATCCAGGCAAGAGGCGGTCCTCCAACCACTCCCCCCAGCGTCCCCATCATGTTGGTGATACCCAGCATGACGGCAAACTTTGCTGGTGAGAACCACTCAGCCGCTACTTTCAAGCAACTGATAAAAGCGCAAGCCGATCCCGCCCCGATCAAAAAGCGCCCTACCTGCGCCCAAATCAAGGTCTCACCGCTTGCAAACATAAAAGCGCCAATTGTACATAATGCGGCAGACGCCGTAATGATCCGGCGCGTCCCCAAAGCGTCAACCATCACGCCGCAAGGTATTTGTAAAGGCGTATAAGCAAGATAATATAAAGATGCCAGGAAACCCAAAGCGGTATTCGTCATTAAAAAATCATGCATCAGCCCTTCAGTCATGATACTGGTAGAAACGCGCAAAATGCATTCATACAAGTAAAATGCCCCTGCACAAGCCCAAATAGCCCAAGCCTGGCGAGAATTCAAATGTTTTTTTTCAACGGGCTGAATGAATACAGTCCTGTTTTTTTCCTCTGCTTTTACGGCGAGTATGGCTGTTTCCATATTCTTTACCTTCCCTAAAGAATTGATTATTTTATCATGAGATTCATTTGCTAAAAAAACAGTTAATCCCTTTGAGAAAAGATCTCAAAGGGATTATTTACAACGGGATAGTGCCTTTGGCAACCTATTTTGGCTTATAATCAGGATGGGTTTCACGGACAAACCGCAAAATCACCCAGGCCAAAAGCAAGCTGGCTGGAATCGTAAATAGCGCAAACTGGTAGGCTTCCGAGCTATAAAGTATCACGCCATCCAAACCCACTTTCCCTTCCTCAAATAAATCAATCAACCTTCCTAATAGCATTTGAAAGATGGGGGCGCTCGCCATCGTCAGCGCATTCATAAAACCCATGGTGGTTCCGCTAAACTCGGGCGGGTTAATTTCTTTAGCTGCCGCAAAGTTCAAAATTTGCCAGCCGCAAAAAAAACCTGCAAAAAAGAGAAGCGCAAAGGAAACATAGAGGGGTAAGTTACTTATATATATAGCTGGCAAGAACATCGCAAGCGCCCCAAGCGCCCCAATAGACATAACTTTACGGTGGCTTCGCCAATAATTAGCTAAAAGGGGACTGACCAGGCAGCCTATCGCCATCCCGATAAAGACCAGCATACTTCCATAAGACGCCGTCTCATTATTGATTTCATAGGCAACCATCAAGTAAGGCGTTCCCCACATCTCCGCAAAGGCGGATAGAATTGTATACATCAAGGACGCATAAATCCCGATAAGCCAGGTTTGGGAACTCGATCCAATCACTTTCAAACCTTCCCACAAGCGGGCCGGCGTCATAGGTTCTTGAAGAGTTTTGTGATGCGCCTTCTCAGCCGGATGGTCACGAATAATCAACCATGCCGCTGCTGATACGGCAATACCAACAAAAGCTGAAATGTTCATCGCCATACGCCAATCGGTTATATTAACCAGCATCGCAAAAGGTTTTCCTCCAAAGATTCCCCCGAAAGTTCCCACCATCATCGTGATGCCCGCAATAACAGCAAAGCGTTGTGAGGGAAACCATTCAGAAGCAAGCTTCAAACAACTCAGATAAGCGCATGCGGAGCCTGCTCCCATAATAAAACGCGCCACAGAGGCGAGAAATAAACTTTCACTCATCGCAAACATAAAACTTCCCATTGTACACAGAACCGCCGAAATCGTGACCACCCGGCGGGTTCCTAACCAATCGACAATCATTCCACAAGGAACTTGTAAAGGGACATAAGAAAAATAGTATGCAGAAGTAAAGACGCCCAAGGCTGTCGCCGTTACGCCAAAATCACGCATCAATTCATTCGTCATCACGCCTGGAGAGGCCCGCAAAACATATTCATACAGATAAAAAAGCGCAGCAGCGCCCCAAATGATCCAGGCATAGGTGGAGGTTAATAATTTTGCGGAAGAAGGCGTTACTCTCACATCAAGGGACAGTTGATCTCCCACAGTATCGGCGGCAATTTTCATATCATTTCCTTTCTTAACCTTTCGCAAGACTTATTTTTATCAGGATGGTCAAGTCCTTCATGGATGAAGGGCATAAAAAAACACCAGGAACGAAGCTTAATAAGGCCCCTAAAAAACATCCCTGGTTTCTACATTAATACCATCTACTTAATTACTCTAACAAAAAAATTCAAGCGTTTTTAGCAAAAAAAAATAGCTAGAAAGGTAATAATATTACCTTACAATTTAAATGTACATTATTTCAATAACATGCCGCCATTGAGAGAAACGCCACCATATTTTTTTCCTTTTTGGAGAGAAATTATGTGATATTGTCATCCCTATGGGTCATTCATTCATTTTCATCAGTCTGCTGTTTGCATTAGGGGGAACGGCAGGAGCGTTGATACTCGGCTTGTTCGCCTTATTTAAAGGAGGTGAATTTAACCGGCAATATGGAAACCGGGCCATGCGGTGGCGCATTTTTCTCCAGGCCATCACCATTGTTTTGTTTACGCTCGCGCTCATATTCAGGAGGTAACTATGGTTCATTTAACACGTATTTATACGCGCGGTGGAGACCAGGGAGAGACTTCCCTTGGCTCAGGTGACCGTGTCTTGAAATCAGACGCCCGCATTGAAGCGATTGGAGAGGTGGATGAAGCCAATGCCGCTATCGGATGGGCAAGGCAACATACGCCTAAAGCCATAGATACCCTATTGACCCGTATTCAAAATGACCTATTTGATTTGGGGGCTGATTTATGCATGCCCGAAGATGCATCAACGGCTTTACGTATTATAGCCTCTCAGGTTGATTTTCTTGAAAAGAAAATTGACGAGTTGAATCAACCCCTGGAACCATTGCGCTCCTTTATATTGCCTGGTGGCTCAAAAGGAAGCGCAGCCCTTCATTTGGCGCGTACAATTACCCGGCGAGCGGAACGTGCTCTTATTAAATTGCATCAAATCCAGCCTCTTAATGGAGAAGCCATTAAGTATTTAAATAGACTTTCTGATTTATTATTTGTCTTGTGCCGTCATGTTAACGACAAGGGAAGAAAAGATGTCTTATGGGTTCCCGGGCAGTCCCGGACAGGGTGAGAAAAAGCGGAATATGCGACAAGGACTTCTAACCAGGTAAAGGTTTTGGTCGCCGTCAAACAGGTCGTTGACCACACAATCAAAATTCGCCTTAAAAGTGATGGATCGGGCGTCGATACCCGCCATGTTAAAATGTCCATTAACCCTCTTGACGAAATTGCCGTTGAGGAGGCGGTTCGCTTAAAAGAAAAAAGCATGGCGACAGAGATTGTTGTGGTTTCCATAGATCCCCCTTCCGCGCAAGAGACAATCCGCCATGCCTTAGCTTTAGGGGTCGACAGGGGAATCCATGTTGACATGCCCGACTCTCCTGAACCCTTGACCGTCGCCAAAATTTTAAAAACGGTTGCGGGCAGGGAACAGCCGTACCTCCTTTTGCTGGGCAAACAGGCTATTGACGACGACTGCAACCAGGTTGCCCAGATGGTGAGCGCCTTTCTCGATTGGCCTCAAGCCACCTTTATGCAAGTGTTGCGCCAGGGATTCGGGGATGGTAAATATCGTCCCTGCCCCTTGCTGGTGAATTATGTTGCTGCTGGCCGGCTTGGCAAAAAAGCGGTTTTGGATTTTATGGGCATACAGTATAAACAGATGAGGTCAATATGACGGATTTTAGAGAAACAGCGCCTTTGGAAACACTACCTGACATCAAGGACATGTCCTTTGAACAAGCAATGGGTGAACTCGAGGCGCTGGTTCGCCGCCTGGAGGAAGGGCGCTTGATGCTGGAAGACGCCATCAGTTCTTATGAACGGGGAACCGCCTTGCGGGCGCATTGTGAAGCCAAGTTGCGTGCGGCAAAGCTAAAAGTTGAGCAAGTCCTGGGGAATCAGGAGGCATGAATCAAGGCTGATGTATGCATCAGCGGATTCAGAATAAACAGCCAATCTTTCGAGTGTGACGTTTCACGCCGAAGTCGAAGGACAATATGAACACCCTTACCGCTTTATGTGAAGAAGCAAAAAAAGCTGTTGACAACATCCTGCAACCTTACCTTACAAACCCGGATGTCCCCTCCCCTCTCCTGGAAGCCATGACGGCAAGCGTCAAAAATGGGGGGAAACGCTTACGGCCCATGCTAACCCTGGCGTGCGCCAACCTGTTTAATGTCCCCCTGGCTCAAGCTGCCCGGGTCGGCGCCGCCGTCGAACTGGTGCATTGTTATTCTCTCATTCACGATGACCTGCCCGCCATGGATAATGCCGATATGCGCCGCGGCCGCCCGTCCTGCTGGCGGGAATTCGGGGAAGCGACCGCCATTTTAGCAGGGGATTCGCTTCTGCCACTTGCCTTTGAAATTTTAACGGAAGAAGCAACCCACCCCTCCCCCGCCGTGCGCCTCACCCTTATTAAAGCCATGGCGCGGGATGCAGGCGCAACGGGCATGGCGGGGGGGCAGATGCTGGATTTATCTCCCCACCTTATTGGTTCACGGGAAGCGGCAACCACCATGCAAAACCTGAAAACAGGCTGCTTGATTGCTTTTTCTTGTGAATCAGGCGCTATTTTAGGCCAAACCCCTCCGGAAGAGCGCCAGCGCTTGCGTGATTTTGGCTTCCTGTTGGGCCTTGCCTATCAAATTCAGGATGATTTGCTGGATATTGAGGGGGACGCGGCGAACCTGGGCAAACCTGTCGGCATGGATGCCGGCAAACGCTCCCTCGTCGCTTTTCTCGGCGTAAAAGAAAGCAAACGCTATTTGCAAGCCCTTCAAGACGAACTGTCGCGGTTGGCCTGTCCTTACAAACAACCTCTGTTTGAGGAAATGATAAGGTGGGCAGCAACGCGGGAAACGTGAGGGTACCTATTAAATGGATGGTCCCGTCTACCCCGCCTTCCGTTCGCCCTCGCGCGAGCGCCGAAGTCGAAGATACTGTGATGGGTTGCAAGAGTTTTTTTCCTTTTTTGATAAAAATT
>CAYRJJ010000090.1:0-5828 GCA_964424515.1 uncultured Candidatus Finniella sp.
AGGCTGAGTGTCAATTCGGAGGAATGAGAGATCCCGGCGTTTGGTTGACAGAAGAGAGAGCGTTGCCATCGATTATTGGCATTCAAGTGCGGTTAACGCCCATTTGGGTGGACAATGAAACAGCCCTTGCAAAGTGTGACGAAAGCGTTGCTTGCCCTCTTTACTCAACTCAAAATGTTTTTTGCGCCGTCCAGATCCAGGCGACAGGAACCGGACATTACCAAAAAGCATCAGGAGAAGAAAAGGTTCCTTTTATTGGAACGCGCTTTTTGGGTTACCACCTCGTTTTACCAGAACCCTTTCTCTACCAGAAGAATTTTCAGGCGCAACCGGAAGGCCGCATGATCCATCGGGTATCTTCAGAAGAGGGAACTGAAGGCGGTCCTTATTTATGGGCTTATGGCGCCCAACACGTGGAAGATGATATCCATCCCTTCGTTTTTACGGTGGAATCCGTCAGGGATGAAACAGTTCTGGAAATCTCTTCCCTTCTGTTCTGGCGGGAGCGCGGCATTGATCCCTGTGAGGGCGGACTTGTATTTCAGGATACCTTTGAAGAAGATCAAACCCGCACGCTTTTTGAATCTATTGAAGCGGGTATGTCCCTTGTTCATCTGGAAGTCGGGGTTGATGAAACAGGGCAACCTTTAAAAATTCCTTATCGTTCCTATCAACTATCGAAGAATTTTATATTTTATAAAAAGGAGGCGTAATGGGCATCATTTACCGGCATCAAAAGCAAGAACCTCTGACAATTGAGGAAATGGACGGCAATTTCGCCAATCTTGAGAAGCGGGTAAAAGAGTTGGAAACAACGCCTCCTCTGGCGGAAGGCATTGCAACCTTGATTCAGGAAGGAGACCAACTCACGGTTCACGGGACCTTTGGGAGCATTTTGGGACGGGTGACCTTACCAAAAGCTTTTCCCACCTTTTGCGGAAAATGGCAACCGGAAACTACTTACCGCATCCTGGATTGGGTACAGGAGAAGGGAGGCGTTTATAGCTGCATTTCGCCTCATATGTCAAGGGAATTTGAGGAAGACCAGGAAAATTGGGCGCTGGTTTTTGAGGTGGGTTGAGACCGAAGTCGAAGGGTTCCTACAAATTCAAGTTTACCCTTCGACCCGAACTCGAAGGACAGAGAGGGGGATACCATAAACCTGTCACGCAACCCCGCAAACCCGAGGAACACCCATGAAAACAAATGAACTTGACATCTTCGCCCGTACAATCTATGGCGAAGCGCGGGGCGAATATGAAAACTTTGCAGGCGGCATCTCCGCCCTGATCGCCGTTGGAAACGTGGTTATGAACCGTCTTAAGGCGCAAAGCTGGTATGGCGAAACGATTCAGGAAGTTTGCCTGAAACCCTGGCAATTTTCTTGCTGGAACAAGGGGGATCCTAACCGGGCGCTCTTGATAGAGGACAAAATCAGGGATCCCGTATTTACCGTATGTTACCGGGTTGCGGCAAAGGTTGCCTTGGAGGAGTGGCCAGATTTAACCAAAGGCAGCGACCATTACCACGCGGTAACCCTTCCCGTTTTCCCCGCCTGGGCGCGGGGACGAAAACCGAAAGTCCGCATCGCTCGGCATATATTTTATCAATTGACCAAAGGAGATTAAAATGGCGTTTCCCGTTATTGCGGCAGCTTTAGGGTTAGCAAGCTTTGCTCCCATCATTGCCCGGTGGCTTGGCGGTGACCAGGCCCAGGAAGTGGCGACAAAAGTTGTTGATATTGCTCAACAAGTTACCGGAACGCTGAACCCTGTTGAAGCCATTCAACGCCTGGAAGAAGACGCGCATATGGTGAGCGCGTTTCAAAAAGCCATCATTCAAGTGGAGGCTGAAATAGAACTGGCTGTTATGAAAGACCGCCAGGACGCCCGGCTCAGGGATGTGGCTCTTGTGAATGCCGGCCGGTCGAATATCCGGGCGGATGTGATGGTCATTGCAGCGGCTACCGGGCTTATTTTGTGCCTGGCTTCACTGGCTTATTTTTCGGAGGCATTGCCCGGGGAAGCTGTTGGAATTATTTCTACGATTGCCGGTATTTTTGGCGCGTGCTTAAAGGATGCCTATACCTTTGAATTTGGCTCTTCAAGGGGGAGCAAAGAAAAAGATAATGCTGTCGCCGCTATGATAGAAAGGAATAACCTATGACGTTAACTTATCCGGAACGGCTATATTTAGCTGCATCAGCCCGACCATATAATGTCAAAAGAAGCTGCAAGGCTTGGCCCCGGGTGGTAGACAAAGTCGGATCTTCCTGGCAAATCCGGCGGGCGTCCCTGTTGGCTATTGCAAGCAATTCTCCATATACGTCAGGGTTAGAAGTAAAATCCGCAATGCGGAACCGGGGGAGGCCGCTTTGTTTCGTGCCGAGCAACTCCCCGCTTCCCCGCAGTTTTAAATCTTCTTCAGAGATTAAAAAACCGTCATTGGTTTGGCGCATAATTTCAAGCCTCTTCCGTCCCCCCGCTGTTAAAGCGTGACTATAAAGCAAGAGGCACATGGCCGCCTGGTTGCCGCGGCCAATGCGTCCCCTCAGTTGGTGGAGCTGGGACAGGCCAAAGCGTTCCGCATGCTCAATAATCATGATAGAAGCAGCCGGTACGTCAACGCCAACCTCTATAACCGTCGTCGCAATGAGAATATCAACAGATCCATTGATAAACTGGTTCATGATGGCATCCTTCTCATCCGCTTTCAGCTTTCCATGGACGAGTCCTGCTTTTCCTGGAAATTTTTGAGAAAGGGCTTTCCAACGTTCCATGGCTGCGGCTAAATCTATGGCTTCTGATTCCTCTATCAGCGGGCAAACCCAATATATTTTTGTTCCTGTTTTTAAAGCGCGTTCAATGCCATCCACCACCTCACTTAAGCGGCTCAGGGGAATAACCTTCGTGTTGACGGGTTGTCGTCCTGCAGGTTTATCCCGAATGATCGACACATCCATATCTCCATAATTGGCCAGCATGAGGGTGCGCGGGATGGGCGTTGCCGTCATGGCTAAAACATCCGGGTTTTTTCCTTTTTCTGTCAATGCCAGGCGCTGTTCTACGCCAAAGCGGTGTTGTTCATCGACGACTGCCAGCCCCAGCTTTGCAAAATGGACATCCTCCTGAATAATCGCATGCGTTCCCACTAAAATATCAATTTTCTGGTTCCTTAAGTCTTCCAGAAGTTGGGCACGCTTTTTGCCCGTGTCCCGTCCGGTGAGCAAAGCCAGGCGAATGCCGGCTACCTCGCACAAAGGCGTCAGATGGGCGGCATGCTGGCGTGCCAAAATATCGGTGGGGGCAAGGATAGCCGCTTGAAAGCCGGCTTCAACCGCTTGAACCATCGCGATCAAAGCGACCAGGGTTTTTCCGCTGCCAACGTCGCCCTGGATCAGGCGCAACATTTGCTGCGGTGAAGCCATATCTTGTGTTATATCGGCAATGGCGGTTTCTTGCCCCGGCGTAAGGGAGAAGGGGAGTGATTGGAGGATTCGGGCTTTCCGGCGGCCATCGCCTGTGAGAGAAGATCCCGGCATTCTTGCCTGTTGTCGGCGGCGGGTGAGGTTGAGGGAAAGCTGATGGGCAAAAAGCTCATCATATGCCAGACGAAGCCGGGCAGGGGAATGAGGAGTCAGGTCTTGTTGCGATTGGGGGTTATGAACGCGCCGGACCGCCTCGTCCCATCGGGGCCATTTCTGCGCTTTCTCTTCATCCAGCCATTCAGGTAATGTTGGCAGGCGCAGAAGCGCTGATTTGATGACCCGGTTCACGCATTTATTGGTGATGCCGGTGGTTAAGGGATAAACAGGTTCCGGCCCGCAAAGCTGTTGCTGGTCATCAGGGCTGGCGATATGGTCGGGGTGCGTTATTTTCCACCGGTCCTGAAAGCGCTCCAGCTTACCGGAGATCAGGCGTTTTGAGTGGATGGGTAAAGCGGTTTGAAGATAAGAGGCTTTTCCATGAAAAAACACCAGGTCGAAGAAATATTTGCCATCAAAGCAAGATACGGAATAAATTTTTCGGGGATAAGACGGGGGGGTATGGCTTATCACTTCCCCAATGACGGTAATGACCTCGCCTTTTCCAGCCTCTGTGACGCTTGTTACAAAGCGTCGGGTAACCATATCGCAAGGCAGATGCAGGAGGGCATCCATGACGCGCGGGCCTAACAACCGCTCAAACAGGGAACGGCGCTTGCTCCCGACACCTTGAAGGCTGGTAATGGAATTTTCAAGAAACATGCAGCCTCATGCGGGTAAGAATCATTTTCAAGGGCGTGTCATCAAGAGGAACCTTACTATAAGCGCAAGGCGGGCTTAAAGATTTTTTTCAGGGACATATCACCCTTTTGGCAGGAGCCTGACCCCGTAAAAACCAGACTCGAAGATCATAAGAAATGACCGCCTAATTTGAAACGCATATAAGGAAGCCTATATATTGCTCTTTTTTTCCATAAAATTGCCCATGCCTTGACTGGCCATAAGCATAATCAACCAAAAATTGTAAGTGCCTTCCCCCCCATACCGGGTTCTCTAACTGGAGGCCTGTTCTCACGCTGAAGCTTGGTTTGAAATTATTCTGATTCCACAGATGCGCATGGATACCAAATACATAACGAGTTGTCTCAAACAGGAATTTGTTTTCAGATATATAGTCCATGCCTCCCTCTATCGTAAAAGGCTTGAGAGAAGAAGGGTCACAGTGTACGAGATAACCAAAACCTATATAGGGCCGCAGGGAGTTAAATTTATAGGCTGTAAACCATTTAAATGCTTCGTAGCTTAAATTGACTCGTTTGCCAATGTAATCTGGCCGGCTAATTAAAAACTCGTCTCCCAAATGCGAGCTTAAGTGGGAGAATTGAATCATATTTTGCCATCTTCTATCATAAACAAGCGATAATCCCGCTCCCACGAAATAATCAGAGTTTATAAGCCTTGTTGTTGAAGAAGCGATATCCATTAATCCGGTTAGACCTGCCTGGACGCCAATTTCATATGTCCATCCATCGGTTTTGTAACGCAGGAGCGAAAAATTCTCACCGAATGAGAGACCAAAAACACTTTTTCCATAGACGTTGGTTAAATGTTTCTGGTACCCGGCGGAGAACCTGGGCCATTTCGGGTCGGCCACAGGGGAATCATAAATCACCCCCTCTGGCAAGATTTCCATCGTGGGGCGGGAAGCGTGGGACGTTGAAAGAACCGCGCCTCGAGGAACCCTGGAAGAAGTTTCGGGGCTTGCAAGCGTTATATGAACGGTGTGAAAAAAGTTTGTTCTTTTTATGCGGTTAATTAGTTTTTCCTTCGTCGAAGGTTCAAGCTCTCTTTCAAAAATCTGGATAGTAAGTTCTTTATCATTTATATAATAATTTAATTTTTCTTCCGGAACCAAATCATTAATAATACATGCAATATAACCCATTCTATAATCTTGAGAAAAAGCGTAAGACTCATTGAAGCTCGCTATGGCCGCAAACATATTAAAAAAAGTTATTATATAAATGTATTTCTTATTAAATTTATTCTTCATAAAATAGTTTTTCATAATATAAGACCTCATTTAGAACGCTTCTAACGTTCTTATCCTTGAATATTTCTCAGGAATGCCGGGCGCTCGCGAAAATATTTTTTATTTTTAAGGAAAAATGATAGATAGATTCCTTGCTCGCGGGCGTCATCTGTTACTCATTCCGTTAAGTCATACATAAATATTATACCTAACGATATAGCTAAATTTTTTGGCTTGCTATCTGCCGCTTTCGAGAGATATTAGAGCCGCTGCGTAAGTTGCAATTTTAAGAAAACTGTAGGAGAGTATGAG
>CAYRJJ010000091.1:0-5723 GCA_964424515.1 uncultured Candidatus Finniella sp.
GAGCATACCATAGCGGGAACTCAATTCACAGGTACTTTTCGGATAAGCATTCAAAAGACCTTGTAGAACATGTATGGCAATCAGTAATATAATGGGAGGAGAACTCCCTCTTTTTTGTTAGGCGGCGTGAAGAAAAAAGTTTGAGCGAATCCCGCCATCTATTTCTCTTGCTGGTATTACCAGCAAAAATACCTTACATCATTAAAGCAAGCGCATAAAAAACGTCCAAGGTTAAAATAAAAAAATGATTATGGCTCCGACCCCTCAAGGAATTGCCGAGGCTTGCCGTCTGCTGAAAGAAGGGCAAGTTGTGGGTATGCCAACGGAAACGGTTTATGGTTTGGCTGCGGATGCAACGCAAGACCATGCTGTCGCCCGTATTTTTGAAGTGAAAAATCGCCCAACGTTTAACCCGTTAATTATTCATGTAGCTTCTGCGCAAGAAGCAACGGCCGTGGTAGAAATATCCCTGGAAGCGCAAGCCTTGATGGAGATTTTTTGGCCAGGGCCTTTGACGCTTGTATTGAACCGGAAAAGCGATTGTCCCGTTTCCTGGCTGGCGGGTGGGGGCCTCGACACCCTTGCGGTTCGGTGTCCGGCGCACCCGGTTGCCGGACGGTTAATCCGGGCGTATGGCCGTCCTTTGGCAGCGCCGAGCGCCAACCGGTCTATGAAGATCAGCCCCACCTCTGCGGAAGATGTGCTGGAATCTTTGGGAGATCAGGTTCCTTTAATCATGGATGGGGGCCGGTGTGAGGTGGGATTAGAATCAACGATTTTGGATTTGTCAGGAGAAGCGCCCGTTTTGCTTCGTCCAGGCAGCATTTTAAGTGAAGCGTTAGAAGCGATTATAGGGACTGTTTACCCGTTTAAAAAAGTTAGCTCTGGCGCTTCTTCTGTGAAGGCTCCTGGTATGATGCATCGTCATTATGCGCCCCATCGCCCTTTACGCCTTAACGCAATGGAGCGCCATCCGGGAGAAGCCCTCCTTGGATTTGGGGCTGCCGGGTCGTTGCCTGTTATATTGAACCTGAGTGAAACAGGAAATTTAACGGAAGCGGCAGCAAATTTATTTCAGATGATGCGCCAACTGGATAAAGATTTTTATACAGGGATTGCCGTTATGCCTATTCCCTTTACAGGCTTGGGGGTAGCGATCAATGACCGCTTGCAAAGGGCGGCGGCTTTGGAAGAAGAGGGATAATCCCTGTTTTTTGATCAGGAATGGGCGTGAGATTTTAAATTCATTTGACAGACCCTTTTGTTAGAGCCATCTTCATTCTGAAAAAGAACGGTTATATACCATTTAGGAAAGAAGCCCATGACCACAACGCACATTAGTATTCGAGGGGCGCGTGAACATAATTTAAAGGATGTCCATGTTGATATCCCCCGCGACCGCCTGGTGGTGATAACAGGCTTGAGCGGTTCTGGTAAATCTTCTTTGGCTTTTGATACGCTCTATGCGGAAGGCCAGCGCCGGTATGTCGAAAGCTTATCGGCCTATGCCCGCCAATTTTTGCAGTTAATGCAAAAACCGGACGTGGATTCAATTGATGGTTTAAGCCCTGCCATTTCTATTGAGCAAAAAACAACCTCTAAAAACCCCCGCTCTACCGTCGGAACCGTCACAGAGCTTTATGATTATTTGCGCCTTCTTTTTGCCCGTATTGGCGTACCTCATTCTCCGGCTACAGGCTTGCCGATAGAAGCCCAAACGGTTAGCCAGATGGTGGATCGCATTTTGGCGATGCCAGCGGGAACGCGGCTCCTTCTTCTTTCCCCTATCGTGCGGGGTCGTAAAGGGGAATATAAGAAGGAAATTCTGGATTTGCGCAAAAAAGGATTTCAGCGTGTGAAAGTTGACGGGACTGTTTACGAGATTGACCAGGCGCCTACTCTCAATAAAAAAATCAAGCATGATATTGAGGTGGTGGTTGACCGGATTGTGGTACAACCTGATAGGTCCCAGAGATTAGCGGACTCCCTTGAAACGGCTTTGGCCTTAAGCGATGGGCTGGTGATTGCTGAGACCATGGAAGGGGGGGAACGGACCTCCTTTTCCGCCAAGTTCGCTTGCCCCGTATCCGGTTTTACCCTCAATGAAATTGAGCCTCGTCTTTTTTCGTTTAATAGTCCCCACGGAGCGTGCCCCGCGTGTGATGGATTGGGAATGGAGATTGACTTTGTGGCATCCCTGGTTGTACCAGACGCCCATCTCAGTTTACGTAATGGCGCCATTAAACCGTGGGCGGCGGCGGATGGCGGCGGTCGCAAGCGCTTCCAGACCAATGAATATTATGCGCAAGTTCTTACCTCTTTAGCCAAGCATTTTAAATTTTCGATGGATACGCCGTTTGGGGAGCTTCCCCTTACCATTCAGGAATTGATTCTGAACGGCTCAAAGGAAGAAGCTGTTTCGCTGGTATTTGATGATGGCGTCCGCCGGTATACGACCCACAAACCCTTTGAAGGTGTCCTTCCCAATTTACAGCGGCGGTGGCGGGAAACGGAAAGCGACTGGATACGTCAGGATTTGACGCGTTACCAGATGATGAATCCCTGTTCCGGGTGTCACGGGCAACGCTTAAAGCCGGAAGCCTTATGCGTAAAAATTGCGGGACGGTCCATCAGTGAGGTATGCGCCTTGTCGATTGGGGAGGCTTCCCAATGGTTTACCACTCTTGATTTATCTTCCAAACAACAAGAAATCGCCCATCGCATTTTGAAGGAAATCCACAGCCGCTTGACGTTCCTGGTTAACGTGGGGCTTGATTATTTGACGCTGTCGCGGGCTTCTGGAACATTATCAGGCGGCGAAAGCCAAAGGATCCGCCTGGCTTCCCAAATTGGCTCCGGCTTGACAGGCGTCTTGTATGTGCTGGATGAGCCGTCCATTGGTCTCCACCAGCGGGACAATGACCGTTTGTTGTCAACCTTGAAACATTTGCGGGATATTGGGAATACAGTGGTGGTGGTTGAGCATGATGAAGATGCGATCCGGGCGGCAGACCAGGTCATTGATATGGGGCCAGGCGCCGGGCGTCATGGTGGCGAGATTGTCGCTCAAGGTACGCCTGAAGAGATCATGAAAAATAAAAAGAGCCTGACAGGGCAGTATTTATCAGGTGGCCGGCAGATCGCCGCGCCTGAAAAACGGCGGCCTGGATCCGGGTGCGCCCTGATCGTGAAAGGGGCGCGGTCCAACAATTTGAAAAATGTTACGGTAGAGTTTCCCCTTGGCACATTGACGTGTGTTACAGGCGTTTCCGGGGGTGGAAAATCTTCCCTGGTCATTGAAACGCTCTATAAGGCATTGGCGCGTCACTTTTATGATGCGCGGGACCCGGCAGGCCCTCTTGATGAGCTGAAGGGTATGGAACATATTGACAAGGTCATTGATATTGACCAATCCCCTATTGGTCGTACGCCGCGTTCCAATCCTGCAACGTATATTGGTTGTTTTACGCCCATTCGGGAATGGTTTGCCGGTTTACCGGAAAGCAAGGCCCGCGGCTATGCGCCAGGCCGCTTTTCTTTTAATGTGCGGGGGGGGCGGTGTGAAGCCTGTCAAGGGGACGGGGTCATCAAGATTGAAATGCATTTTCTGCCGGATGTGTACGTTCAATGTGATCAATGTCATGGCAAACGGTATAACCGGGAAACACTGGATGTGAAATTCAAGGGAAAATCTATTGCTGATATTCTGGATATGACTGTCGATGAGGCGGTGGATTTTTTTGATGCGCATTCCGGCGTTCGTGAAAAACTTAAAACGCTTCAACAAGTTGGATTGGGGTATATCCATGTGGGGCAGCAGGCGACGACCCTTTCGGGTGGAGAAGCGCAGCGCGTGAAGTTGGCCAAGGAGTTGTCCCGCCGGGCAACGGGACGGACGGTTTATATTTTAGATGAACCAACAACGGGCTTGCATTTTGAAGATGTGCGGAAATTACTGGAGGTCTTGCATGCTCTGGTTGACCAAGGCAATACGGTCATTGTGATTGAACATAACCTGGAAGTCATAAAAACCGCAGACTGGATTATTGACCTGGGGCCAGAGGGTGGCTTTAGGGGCGGGCAGGTTGTGGCGACAGGAATGCCGGAGCAAGTTGCCAGGGTGAAAAAAAGCTATACGGGACAATACCTAAAGCCTTATCTTTGAGGATATGCGTAACCCAGGATATGAACTCCTAAAATTATACTTATAAAATTATACTCAATAAAGTCGGGATCCTGCTCTCAGGAAAAGAATAAGAGTTAGGGCGTGTTATCAATTGAAGGATTTTGTGTCGAAAATGGTGGGTTTTGAGAACCGTACCGCAGAATACTTAAGGCGTATTTGAGAAACGGAAGCGCAGAAAACCGCCATTTGCAGTCCAAAAGACGATCATTGATGACACGCCCTAAAGAAAAGCAGGAAACAGCTCAAAAGGAAAGGGTACGTGACATCAAATCTCTACATTATCGGCGGCCCCACAGCGAGTGGCAAATCTCATTTTGCCATGGATCTGGCAACACGTGTTGATGGAGAAATTATTAATGGTGACAGCATGCAAGCGTATAGCCATTTGCGCATCCTCACCGCACGTCCGATGGAAATGCAGGGTATTCCTCATTATCTTTATGGCGTTTTGCAGGGCAATGAAAAGGGTTCTCTTGGCTGGTGGTATGAGGCGGCTTGCAAGGTCATTAAAGATATTCAAGGCCGGGGGAAAATACCCATTGTGGTTGGAGGGACCGGCCTATATTTACGCGCGCTTACCCGGGGGCTATCCCCCATTCCCGAAATACCCGATGCCATCCGTCAAGAAGCGCGCCATTTAGCGCAGACCTTATCTGAAGAAGAATTCTTTGCCCTGGTCGTTCGGGAAGATCCTCATATTCAAGGCGTGCTTCATCAAAATGACACGCAACGACTCACCCGTGCCCTTGAGGTTATACGGGCAACTCATCAATCTATTCAAAATTGCCAACGCCAATCCCAAAAAATACTTGAGCTAAATTATCAATACTTTGTTCTTCTTCCTGGGCGGGAGCTTCTTTATCAACGGATTAATGACCGTTTTGTCTGGATGGTTGAAAATGGGGCCTTAACGGAAGTTGATGAGTTGCTTCAAAAAAATATTAATCTTGATTCTCCTGTTTTAAAAGCTGTTGGCGTGCCGGAATTAGCAGCCCATTTGCAAGGCCGTTTATCCCTTCAGCAAGCGATCGCTCAAGGCCAGCAATCCACACGGCGCTATGCCAAGCGCCAAATAACATGGTTTACACGTCAAGTTCCTGAAGCAAGGGTGATAAGCAGCAATACCTCAATTTATTAGTTAAAGCCTGTTTTGCGTTTCCTATTGTTTATTTGAGGGGCAAAAGGGCCTTTAACATCTTCTCCCTAATTTTGCCAGACAGTATAGCTTTCATGATAATATACGGCTGCATTTTTGGTTCATGGAAGCGGTATTTAATAGCCTTGGCCTTGCCATGCTTTTCTAATATGTTTCCTCTCTCTTCTTTGCAAAAAGCTGCGAGGTTAGCTTGAAAATTAGGGATCCTGACTGTACGCCCTAATATATTGCCGAGCTTCAAAATCAAGGTGTTGCCAGTCTTCCTTTTTAAGAGAATTTATTTTCATAAGGCTATCATCCTCTACCAGAAAGGTTACTCTCTCAATCTAGTGCTCGGTCATGCATAGAATTTAGGATTACAGCTATTAAAATTTTTGTTAA
>CAYRJJ010000092.1:0-5674 GCA_964424515.1 uncultured Candidatus Finniella sp.
TCTTCTCTCTGGGACTGTTAGCGTTGGGAGGCGGGGTGACGTTGCTCATATGCCGGATGGTTAAAGCCCGTGGTCTTGCAGCAAGAGAGAATCAAAGCTAAAGGAAGCAAAAAAACTTTGACTTCCATAGAACTCCATTGTATTTTACGGACGTAAGCTGGAGATTACTGGTTAACAAACTTCCACATCTCCAATCTTATAGTAGCAAGCGTTACGGATGGTCCGTAATGCGTGACGTACAGGAAGTACGACGTTCCCATACGCCACTGGCCACAATCAACAGCACAGGTTAATCATGGTTGCAAACAACATATCCCACAAAGTGGGTCTCTTCAAGTCAATCCTGCAACGGCCGGAAGGCCGGAAATTTACGAACTTCCTTCATATTGATTGAGGGAGGGCGGGATTTTCCTGCCTTCTCTCTATTATTGTGTGATGCTCAAGGGAGCCGTATGCCTGTACTTCAGGGTACGTCTGCGCCTTCTCGCTCTCCCCAACCGTCACACATGAATATCAAAACCCTTTTTATGACCTTGTACGCCTGCGGTATGCATCGGGCGATGTGCGGCAATTTGCGCCAGAAAAGGGCAGTAAAAGAAGGGTGGATAAGGATATAACGACGGGTTACGTTACAATGCGTACACAGAATTCTGAGAATTAGCTGAAGGGAAAAAAAAGCGTGGATACGAATAACCTAGGGCGATATTTCAGCGGATTCAATGCCCTATATATAACCCAATGCCTTTTTAACGGGTGTTTTTATGGCGCCAGGGCTATCTTTGTCCTGTATATGATGAACAGGTACCTTTTAAATGAGACCCAAGCCATCAGCCTGTTTACGACATTCATGGTGCTGTGTTATGGAACCTCCGTTGTCGGAGGATACTTGGCCGACAGAGGTCTGGGCGTTAAAAATACGGCCATGCTCGGTGGCGTTTTCAGTGCCCTTGGTTTCTTGTGTATTTTGTCTCCATGGCCAGATTTATGCTTTCTTGGTCTTGCCTTGGCAAGCCTCGGTTCCGGTTATTTCAAACCAAGTATTTTGACAGCTCCAGGATTGCTTTTTGAAAACCCGAACGATCCCCGGAAAGAAAGAGTTTACTCCCTCGTCTACATAGCGATGAACCTGGGTGGCTTCATCGCTCCCCTCATCTGTGGTTTCGTTGGAAAAACATGGGGGCTGCGCTATGGAATCATCCTGATTGCCATTGTCTTCACGGGGGCTACATACTTTGTTTACAAGACGATGCGGTTTCACCCCGCTTACAGGGATAAGCGAACGCTTTCCACTGGAAAGATATTCTGGGCTAACCTATTCCTGATCATTCTTCTTTATTTATTGTTCAAATACCGAGACTACTTCCATAGCCTGATGGGAATGATCACGTGTGGAAGCCTCGTCTGCCTTGGAACGATCTTTTACAATTGCAACCCGCAAGAAAGAAAAGACGTTTTAAGCATTATCTCCTATATCCTTTTGCTTGCCCTTTCTGCCGCTCTTTTGGAGCAAGCGGGCACTTCCATGGTGCTATTTTATGAGAAAGCCGTCGATCGCCAAGTCATGGGAACGATCATCCCTGCTTCCACGCTCCTTTCTTTGGATCCCCTCTTTGTCCTCTTCTGCGCCCCCCTCCTTTTATTTCTGTCTAGCCGCTATTTTGAACAAACAATGCCGTTGAATGGCTTTATCAAAATAGGAAGCGGCTTTTTATGTATTGCTGTCAGTTTCGGGGTTTTGGCTTACAGTACCTTTCAAGGTAATAGTGGCGCCATCCCCCTGGTATGGGTTGTTGGAGCCATGTTCATTCAAACCATCGGGGAACTCTGGGTTGCGCCGGTAAGCTTTTCAAAAATATCTCAGTATGCGCCTCCCCGTTATCAAAGCCTTCTCATGAGTTTTTGGCCAATGGCTATTGCTTATGGTCATTATTTTGCCGGCTTTATTGCTCAGTTCTCCTTAAAAGGTGCGACGCCATTGTCTCTTGATAAAACTTTTGAACATTATCATAATTTTTTCATCTATCTCACCCTTTTGGCTTTTTGCGTTAGTTTGTCACTCATAGTATGCCAATCCCTTAAATATGTTATAGTTAGATTGAGAAGGGGCTAAAATAAGAATGCCAGACTTAGAAACATTAAAATTAAAGTTTAAAGAATATCAAAATGTTGCACATACCGTATGAAAAGATAGACATAAGCTGGATGGAAGCGGGCTTGGCATCTGATCAGTCCAATGTGGAAAGTTTTCACTTTACCCTCCCGTGGGTTTCCACCCAGGTTGATGTAAAAGAAGAGGATAAGGGTTGGATAAGAGAAGCAACAGCCTGCCTTCATACGGATCCTTTAAATAAGAATGTCCAAAAATTTATTGGAGAATTCAAGGATTATCCTGTTTCTTATGTCAAACCAAGAACATTAGAGGATTTTGAAGGCAAAGATCTTCAGGAAGGGTCGCATTTAGACGTCGATCCTTCAACTCCGGCAAGTTTGCTATCAACGTTCGGATGCCCTGTCGATCCGTCCATCCTGGAAGATGTTATTCCAGCCTGGAAGTGGGATCAGGAAAAAATCTTGAGCAAGGCTCGTATCGAAGGAACAGACCTTTATGATCCCTTGAGCCTCGTTACGTACCTGGTTTGTTATCGCCTGGAATGGGAAAGCATGGGGTGGGTAGGCCAGGATGGATTTGTGGGCTTTCTGGAAACACTCGTCAATACCAGGGAGGAGAAAGAGTTTTTTCAAGCGATCGGGTGGATTTCGAGGCAAGCCTGGCAAGTGATGACGGAATTCTGTCCATCCATGGAACCTGCGCTTACGCGGTTCTCGAAAGCGAAAAAGGAAATTTCCCGTTATATTTCAGAGGAGACAGGTCATTATAAGTTTATGGAACAAGTTTTCAAGGAGCTTGATCTGAATAAAGATGATTTCCCCGTTGGGGGAGGAACAAGGTGGCTCCTGGATTCCTATAAGCATGTGGCAACTATTTCTCCCCTTGCTTTTTCAGCGATGGTCAGCTTGTTTGAAGCTTCCTATTATGAGGAGGAAGAGTCTATTGCCGCGGTGATAAAGCTTTCCTCACGTCCCCATGCCGGGCGTGGCTACGAGCTTCACCGTAAGGTCAACCAGGAATACCGCCACTGTGACGTATCTGGCCGTTTTGCTTCTTACCTTGCACCCCAGACACGCTCCCATGCCCTTTTAACAGTGGGATTATTTGAGTTAACTCTAAATTTACTTGAGCGAATGGAACAAAAACTTGCAAAAAGTTTTGGTATCCATTAAAAACTTTAACCCTTGATTTTATAAGAAGGAATCATAAAAAAGAAGGAGGTTACCATGAAATTTAAAAACACAAAATTTAAAAGATCAAGGACGTGGAGCTGGGGTTAAATTTTATACCTATAAAAGTTAGCCCCTCCACAATTGCGAGTGCATCAGCCCTCCTTATGAGAGGAGGGCCATGTTTAGTTTTAAGTGTTCTAACGGGATTTATTGATTAAGTGTTGAGTTTTTCCATTAAATAATTTTTTATATCTATAATGGTCTCATCTTCTTTAAGATAATCTGGATAAATGAAATATTCTTTTAATGGTTTATCTTTAACGTCAGGCAGGATATTTTTAAGGGTAGATTCTTTAATAATTTTGTATTGTTCGTAACTTCCAATAATTCCCATACCTTTTTCAGCTGCATTAATCAAATTTTCAATAGAATTTGATGTATAAACAGGGTTATGAAATTTTCCTTCGGGCATTCCCAAGGTTAAAATCCAGTTTATATCCCGATAATTAGGATGTGTTTCGGGCTGAGGAAAGGCAATAATAGAATGGTTAATTAAGTCGTCCACTGTTTGGGGTTCCCCATAAATACTGATATAATCAACGCTTGCATACAGTTTTTTTTCTACACTGAGTAAATATTCACACTCTACTCCACTCATCTTTTTTGTTATGGATATTGGATCAAGAGGTTGAATAGCAATATCAATGTCATTTAAAATAATATCTATTAAAGAGTCATCAGCAACCAGTTCAAAAGAAAGGTGAGAGTTCTTTTTGGCATAATCTAAAATAACGTCATTTATGACGTATGAAGCCCAAGCATGAGTTGTCGCAATCCGAATCTTGCGCTTTTTCTCTCCCTCCACTGCTACATAATTATTGCCGCAAAATCCCCTCATACCCAAAAAAAATGGAGCAACTTGCGCTAGAAGTTCTTCCCCTTTGCGCGTCAGACTGACACCTCCTGCTTTTCGCACTAATAAAGGACACCCGACTTGGGTCTCAAGAATTTGGATTTGGCGCGTTAAAACGCTCTGGTCGATATCTGATAACCGCGCTGCTTTTGTAAAACTGCCGGACTTGGCGATATGATAGAAAAGTTTCGCTTTATTCCAGTCAAAATCTTTGAAATTAGAAGCTGTAATAAGCTTGTTTTTTTTAACCATTTAATATTATCCTTTTTTTCTAACTCAAGAAAGTTAGCCATCTATACTTGGAAATAAATTTTCTTATTCTAAATTCTCGTTTATTTTTAGTTCATTTAAATCGTAATTTTCAATGAATCTTATAATAAAAAACTCTTTATTTCAGAATAATTGACAGCTTAATGAGCCTATTAAAGTTACATCAATACCATGCATAACCGAGTTAATCTAAACCGTATATAGCCATCTTTTTTATCATTTACAAGTCTGAATGCAATTTTAATTTTACGCAGACATCTTTCAAGACAAAAAACCAGTGGTTCCGCCATGTGCGACAGACTTCCACTTGCCCGCGCTGCGCGATCAAAAGTTAAACTTACCCCCACAACTTCCTCAGCCGTTCCCGACATTTCTTCTGAAGGGAATTGGCGGCTTATAAGGCAAGTCCTGGTGTTCCTGGATATAAAACAGCCAGTGGGTCAACGCTTCCGCAAGCTTGTCATCTTCTTCCCTGTGGGAGTCGGAACGACATGCCGTCCTATAGCGGGATTGAATTTCCACGCCAGACAGCGCATCCACATAGCCCTTGCAGATATTGACGGTAATCGGCAATTGCTCCCGCATGGCCAGTACCTGCAAGTCCCGCGCCGTCATAAAAGCTCTGGTCGTCGATGCATTTCAGCCTGAACTCTTGCGATGAGGGGTGGAGGTTAGCGGCTCGGAAACACTCTTGCGCCTTGCGCAAGGCTTCCTGTTTCGTGACGGATAAAGTCATGCTTTTCTCAAAACGTCGGCTGTATTGCCGTTGCTGGGAGGAGGAATCTGCGCCTTGATAGATTGCAAGTCGCTGGCCATATGGTCAATGAGCAGGGAGAAGTTTTCACATAATTGCTGGTAGGTGGGGGTAGGTTCGCCAGAATAGCCAAAGACTTTTCCGCCAAACTTCTGACAGAATTCTTCGTTAATGCTGAAGTCCGCCAGGCTTTTAAGCACCCCGCGGTTGGAGACAATGTCCATGCCTTGCGTCCTTCGGAAAGGAGTAACTTCAAAATCATGGAGGAGCCAATAGAAAGAGGTTGGAGGCCATTCATAACACCAGCGCTGCTGTTACTGATGATATTTTCTATAGGCTCCAACCTTAAAGAAATCATACAATTTTATGAGGAAAAAAGCAAGTATTTATAGGGTTTGAGCGTGGTTAACAGAGAAGGCGTAGGACATCATAAATTGCTTTGCCTCTTTAGTTGA
>CAYRJJ010000093.1:0-5356 GCA_964424515.1 uncultured Candidatus Finniella sp.
CTTCTTGGATGAGATCCAGAAACTGTAATCCCCGGTTTGTGTATTTCTTTGCAATGGAAATCACCAACCGCAAGTTGGCTTCAATCATTTCTTTTTTGGCGCGGGAGGATTCACGCTCTCCTTTTTGAATGGTCGTAACAATGCGGCGGAATTCCCGGAAGGGTAATCCGGTCTCTTCTTCAACTGAAGCAATGCTGGTAACCAGCCGCTTCAAATCTACTTCATGACGTGTAATAAAAGGCGCCCAGCCCTTACCGGTTAATTTACGTAAATTTTCAACCCAGGCGTCATTAATTTGGACATTGTTGATCTGACTCAAAAATTGTTCCCGCTTCACAGCGCAGGCATCCGCAAATCCGGCTAATGCACGTTCTTGAGAGCTGATGGATCGAATAATTTCTTGATGTTGGCGCATTAGGTCTTCAATACGATGGGGATTCAGCTTAATTTCTTCCATCAGGACGATCAACTCAGCCTTGATTTTCTGGTAATCTGCGTCAGATTCAATTTCATCAGACTTCTTCGAATTTGCAATCAAATCTTCCTGGCGACTCCACAGCTGGGCATACACCTCACTATAGCGGTCCATCAAGTCGGTGACTTTTGGATACATGCTTTGCTCAACCACCGATAGAGGAGGCGGGGCAAGTTCAGCAGCAGATGCGTCCCCTCTACCGTTAGCTTCCGCATCACTTAAGCTTTCACCTTCAATCTCCAATAGGTCCTCGTCGTCAGCGCCCTCTTCATCAAAGTTCGCAGTTGTATCGAGCGCAATAATTTCACGCAACATCATTGTGCCGGTATGTAATTGTTCACGCCAAAAATCAAGGGAACGAGTTGTTAAAGGACTTTCACATAATCCCCCCAACATCATTTCTTTTCCGGATTCGATGCGCTTCGCAATAGAAATTTCCCCTTCCCGGGATAGCAACTCCACATTACCCATTTCACGCAAATACATACGAACAGGATCATCCGTCCGCCCAGCGGATTCCGCCGCCTCCTCTTCTCCTTCAAAACCCGTCTCAAAACCCGTTAATTCACGGGCCGGTTGTTCGACTTCCGTTAGGGTTTCATCTATCTCATCACTATCAACAATGCTAATTCCCATTTCTGCAATTAGGGTCATGGCTTCATCAATTTGATCAGAAGACAATTGATTTTGAGGCAATGTTTCATTCAGCTCATCATATGTGATATATCCCCGCTCTTTACCACGTGCGATTAAGCGTTTTAAAGACGGGTTTGACTTACTCAATTCCATCAAGGGAATATCGACTTCTTCTCCAGCAGCATCTTGAGCCGCAAGATTTGAATTTTCGGTTTTCTGGGCATTTTTACTAGCCATATTAAACTCCTTTTTTATCATCCTTTTTAAAAACCACCTGGTTCTTTAAAAACTTGAAACGTTCCCATGTTTCTTCATTAAATTGATCCCGCACAGCCGCAGCTGTACGGCATGTTTCAGCAGCTAGATAATGCTTGGCAACTGTCCTGTGCCAAACTTCTTTCCAACCAGCCAATGCCTCTTCCCGCGCAACTGTTTCCTTCGCAAAGGGCGCATGGGAATAAATTTGAGGCGTTAGTAGCTCCCCTAATAAAGAGGAAAACCCCTTTTGCTTCAACAAATCTTGCAACTCTGCAGCAAGGAGGGCGGGATTCTCTGCCATTATGGACAAAATGGCTTGGCGTAATTCATCATAGCTTCCTGCATTGTCACTTAGCAACATGAAGGACTCAGCAGTGTCCTCTATTAATGTAGGATGATTTAGCAAAGTTGCGAGTAAAATTTTATGTCCTAAGTGATTTTTATTTGGCGCTACCCTGGAAACCGGAAAAGAGCGGGCCATAGAGGTGGCCGAATTTAAAGCAGATTTGAAAAATGGACGCGGTTGAGCATACCCGGAATCAGAACGGCTTGGGAATTTTCCTTTTGGCTCAGTTATGGCTAGAAGCCGGTTGTTGAATTCTTCCCTATAAAAATGACGAACATCAGGATCAGCAATTTCTTTCATCAACTGTCCCACATCCCGCCGGGCTATTGCTTTTTGCTCAGGAGTTGAAAATACCCGGCCTTGCATGAAAATCGACCATAAAACATCCACTAACGGTTGCGGGTTTTTTAAAATTTGATGAAATTCATCAGCCCGCCCGGAACGAAGTAAACTATCCGGGTCTTCCCCTGATGGGAGGAAACAAAACCGTAACGTCTGCCCAACTTTCAAAATAGCAAGCGCCCGTTGGGCTGCCCGATGGGCCGCACGCGTTCCCGCTGTATCCCCATCAAAACACAAGATGGGATCTTCAGCGCCGCGCCACAGAAGCGCCATTTGTTCTGGTGTTAAGGCTGTTCCTAAGGGCGCCACCGCAGATTTCAGGCCAGCCTGGTGCATGGCCAGCACATCCATATAACCTTCGACGACAATCAACGCCGGCGCCAATGGGTCCCGTTGGCGGACAACGGGCAAAGCCATGTTATAGGCATATAAAGTTTTGCCTTTAATAAACGTCGGCGTATCGGGAGAATTCAGGTACTTAGGTTCACCTTCTTTTAAGATGCGCCCCCCAAAAGCAATGACGCGACTTTTTGCGTCCCAAATAGGGAATATCAACCGGTTACGGAACCGGTCATAGGTTGTATTGCGCTCCTGCGCACGGCCAATTAAACCGGCTTGCATCATGAGCTGTTCAGAAAAGCCCTGTTTTTGCAGCACTGCTTGTAACCCGTGTTCAGGCGCATATCCCAACCGGAACCGGGCCATTGTTTCGGGAAGAAGTCCGCGTTGTTCGAAACAGGCGCGGGCAAGCGCTCCTTGAGCCAAATTAAGTTGCTGCTGATACCAGCAGCAGGCTGCTTCCATGACTTCATACAACGTAATATCCGGTTTCGGCTGAACAGATCCCGCCGAAGATTCAAGCTGACGCCTGGGGACATCAAGCCCTAATAAATTAGCCAACAGCTCAACAGCTTCCATAAAAGGCATATTCTGTTTGTGCATGACAAAATCAAAAATATCCCCGTGCGCCCCACAGCCAAAGCAATGGTAAAAGCCTTTTTCATCATTCACCGTAAAAGAGGGGCTTTTTTCCTGATGAAAGGGGCATAAGCCTGTATACTCCCGCCCTTTGCGGGTCAATTTAACGTGTGGCCGGATGACTTCTGTTAGGGTAAGCCGGTCCCGTAAAGTTTGTAAAAAGGGCGCTAAATCTGACATCTTGCTACTCTTCATCCGTTAAGGAAGGTAAGCGCATCCACTGCGGAATGCGTGGTATCACGGTAGCATTACCGCAAGAAAAGGGCAAAGGCTTTGACAAGGCTTCCAAGCGGATCATGGCAATGCCCCACCCTTGCACGGCCGTGCGCATTTCGCCAACTCCTTTGCCCTCTTGAAGAATTGGACTTTGAAATGCTGGAGCGTCTCCTTGAATACGAACCGGCATAAGACGTTTACGAACCAGGCCGCGATAGCGCGTCCTGGCGGTCAGCTCTTGTCCCATATAACACCCTTTATCCCAGTCAATTGCGTTGAGTTCATCAAATCCACATTCCAGCAAAACGCCCCGGTCTATTATGACATCCCAGCTTCCGTCGGGCGCCCCCAATTTCAATCGATGAAGCTCGTAATCTTCAACGGATGCCAGGGTGGTTCGCTGATTGTCAAAAAAATCTTGCGCCTTATCTTCAGGTAAAATGGCGCGCATCCCGAGATCGCTTAAACGAGGGTCAACAAAAATACTGCCCCCCCTGACAGGTTCGGCGGCTCCTGCTCGAGATGGAAGATTTAAAATATTCAAAGGATGAGATCCAAAAAGCGCGCAAACGACAAATTGGTCACTTCGATTTTCTATTGTGACATCAGATCGCAATTTATAGAGCGATAAGCGTTTAAGAAGCATGTCAGCGCGATGCCGGTCACAATCCAGCAACCAGCTATCCTCTCCCTTATCATCCTGGCAAGCAACAATAAAAAGATCATATTGAAACTTTCCTTGCGGACTTAACAAGGCTGCATAGATTCCCTGATCAGGGGTAATTTTCTCAACATCATTTGTAATCAGCCCTTGCAAAAAGGTAGCCCGATCCTTACCGGTTATTCTTAAAACCCCCCGATTGGGGAGGATGGTTTCATAAAGCATGATAAATTCCTTATGACAGAAAAGCGCTCATTTTCCTTAACTCTTCTTCTTTTCTCTTTTGATACATAATGTGGATAGGACGTGGATTTTAATTAAAATCTAATCCATAGTTCGGGTTTGTATATATTTATAAAACTTATCTCTTTGCTTGAAAAATAACCTGCGTATTTTAAGTTGGTTACAACCTCTTCCCTGCATATAAAAGAAATGGCTACGAAATTAAGAGAGATACTCTAATCATATGTTAAAGAACGACTGATTCTAAATCAGTAGGCCGGAGGTTCGATTTCTCTCTTCATCTCCATATAAATCAATGGTTTAATCGAATTTGAAAATAGGCTAAATTTCTTCGGGTATACGCGGGGTATACTTTTGGAGGGATTTAAAAAATTTATGTCTATAGCCCTAATCCGGTTTAAAAAACACTTATTCATATTAGCGATAGAGAGTTGCATATAACACCATTCTTTACTTGTTACCTTATTTTTTTGTCTCCCCTCCTTCTGCTGGATACCGTTTTTTTCCATGTGATCAAGGAAGAGCTATTTGAAATGACGTGCCTTACATATAGCAGACCCCTATAGGAAAGAATAGGGGATTAAGCGTTATTTTATAATGGTTTCTACTGTTTGTTCATTGAATTGACTATACTGATGAGGCAAAAATCATTTTTTCTATTAAATATGTTTGCGACACTTGCGACATGCGACACCTGGCGAAAATTTGACTTGTAAGCCTTGGAAAACCTGGTCTTTTTGAGGTTGTGGCATCAAAAAGAGTTTGCGACACTCTTTGCGACACTTGCGACACCCTTTAATGCCAGCGGTTGAAGCTTTCCCTGCGGTCAGCGTAACCATATAGCCCCTCCTGAACTGGTTTGAAAATATTTAGGCGCTCCTATGCATAGCACGTAAGGTTACCGCACGGGAGTTTCGATGTCGCCTCCCCCCTCTCCACCCAAGGTGTTTAGGAACGTGAGCGAAGTAATTTCTAACTTTTGGATAATCCAGTTTCGGTAGCCAGAGTTCTCAAATGTGGCAAAATTAGAAGTTGTTCCGGCATGTTCCTTAACCCCATTAACTCCCCTGAACAATAATCCTCTCTTCCGTTTGAGAGCGGCCATCACAATTTGGTTTCTTTCTTGCCGCTGTGTGAAACTATCGCAACTATCGCAACTATCGCAACTATCGCAACTATCGCAACTATCGCAACTATCGCA
>CAYRJJ010000093.1:5456-5661 GCA_964424515.1 uncultured Candidatus Finniella sp.
AACTATCGCAACTCGGGGTGACTCCCGCAAGATGGCTCTCTGTCTTGGCTCCAGGGGATTTATCGCAACTATCGCAACTTTCGCAGCTACCTTGCGCTGTAGATTTTTATGCATCACTTCCGTCTAAGAAAAGAAGGGGGGCGATTTTTTGAAGATACTGTGATGGGTTGCAAGAGTTTTTTTCCTTTTTTGATAAAAATTTTCT
>CAYRJJ010000094.1:0-3233 GCA_964424515.1 uncultured Candidatus Finniella sp.
CTTCAGGCTTTTAATAAAAATTTAGGAGGTGTTGCACTTCGCCCTTGAATGTGGCCCCCCGCTTCCCATTTACGCTTGGCTATGCCGGCCCAAGATGCCGTGGTTGCGGGGGGTGTGATCAGATCTCCGCCGCCCGCCCTCACGGCTCGTAACGGGTGGCAAGAAGCTGACACGGACAACAATGGGGATAACGGATAAAAGAGGGGAAATGGGATAGGTCTGGTGGATGCAAGGAACTTGCGGCGTGTAGGAGGAGGTAAATTACTGCGCGTCGTCGGCTTCCTGACTACCCCTCCCTGCGAGCGTGCCGGATTAGCCGGTAATTTTGCTGAAAACCTCCCGAATAATGCCGAGCACGGGCGCACCAGGGGTAAAGAGGGAGCTGACGCCAGCTTCCTTCAGGAATTCATGATCTTGAGATGGCAGAATGCCGCCACAAATCACGTGAACTCTCTCAGCATTGTGGTCTTTAAGAGCCTTGATGAGGGCTGGAACCAGCGTTTTGTGTCCTGCGGCCATTGATGAGACGCCGATGACATGCACGTCATTTTCAACGGCCTGGCGCGCGGCTTCCTCGGGCGTTGAAAAAAGCGGGCCAAGGTCCACCTCAAAGCCGCAGTCCGCAAAAGCTGTCGCAATAATTTTCAACCCCCGGTCATGGCCATCCTGACCCAGTTTTACCAGTAATAACCGCGGACGCCGCCCGTGACCTCGGGTAAAAGCCTCGACGCCCTTTCGGATTTCATTGAGTTCCTCTTTCTCATGCATACTCGATGCGTAGAGGCCAGTTAAGGTTTGGGAATGCGTCTCATACCGGCCAAAGACGCTCTCAAGGGCTGCCGAAATCTCTCCCAGCGTAGCCCGCGCCCGGGCGGCATGGATCGTCGCTTCAAGGAGATTTCCGGTTTCTGATTTTGCCATAGCTGCCAGAGAGAGCAGCGCCGCATCACAAGCGGCCTGATCACGATTGTATTTGAGATGCTGGAGATGCGCCAATTGTTCCCGCCTCACGGCTTCCGTATCAATATCCAAAAGGGAAGGGGCTTCTTCCTGATCAAGCTTGTACCGGTTCACGCCCACGATGGTATCTTCACCTTCATCAAGGCGAATTTGCCGCTGCAATGCCGCTTCCTCGATGCGTCGTTTGGGTAAACCGGACTCAACGGCTTTCGTCATTCCGCCCAGCTCTTCAACTTCCTGAATCAGGGCGCGTGCAGCTTCCGCCAGGCTATGGGTGAGGCTCTCCATATAATAACTCCCGCCCAGGGGATCCACAACATGCGTGAGGCCGGTTTCTTGCGCCAGAATTAATTGCGTATTGCGGGCAATGCGGGCGGTGCGTGGTGTGGGAAGTCCCAAAGCTTCATCCAGCGCATTGGTGTGTAAGGATTGCGTCCCCCCCAGTACAGCGGCTAAAGCTTCTAAAGTGGTGCGGACAACGTTGTTATCCGGGTCTTGCGCCGCCAAACTCACGCCCGAGGTTTGGCAATGGGTCCGCAACATCATGCTTTGCGGATTTTGGGGGTGAAAAATGGCCATGAGTTCAGCCCAAAGAAGCCGCGCTGCCCGCAGTTTGGCCACTTCCATAAAGAAATTCATCCCGATTCCAAAGAAAAAGGACAAGCGGGGCGCAAAATCGTCAATATTTAACCCTTTGGAAAGGGCAGTGCGTACATATTCCAGGCCATCAGCCAGCGTATAGGCCAGTTCCTGTACCGCTGTTGCGCCAGCTTCATGCATATGATAGCCAGAAATGGAGATGGGGTTAAACTTTGGCATACGGGAGGCGCAATAAGCGATGATATCCCCGACGATGCGCATGCTGGCGGCAGGTGGATAAATATAGGTGTTACGAACCAAAAATTCCTTTAAAATATCGTTTTGAATCGTACCGGATAATTGATCCAGGGAGACTCCTTGCTCTTGTGCCGCTATAATATAAAAAGCCAGGATGGGCAGGACGGCCCCGTTCATGGTCATGGATACGCTCATCTGGTCAAGGGGGATCCCATCGAACAAGCGTTTCATGTCTTCAACGGAATCAATCGCGACTCCGGCTTTTCCTACATCCCCCACAACGCGGGGGTGGTTAGAATCATAACCTCGATGGGTTGGCAAATCAAAAGCGACCGACAGGCCCCGCTGGCCACCCGCCAGGCATTCCCGAAAAAAGGCATTGGTCTCTTTGGCTGTTGAAAACCCCGCATACTGCCGCAGCGTCCAGGGTCGCCCTGTATACATAGTGGCCCGTGGTCCCCGCGTATAGGGCGCAAACCCCGGTAAGGTATGAAGGTGACGTAACCCGTCCAGATCTTTTGCCGTATAGAGGGGCTTTACTGTAATTCCTTCAGGCGTAGTCCAGGTTAAAGGGCTTTCCTCTTGTCCCTTTCGCTCCCTTTTTGCCAGCGCTGTCCATGCGGCCTCTGAAGCGGGGTCATTCTCTTTCACGAAAGGCTCATTGTTGTCCATTCCATTACCTGAGTTTTTCTAAAGACCCGTGATACAGGACGAGTTTTTTGGTCACAGCGCTAAAAATAGTGTTCGGGGAAAGATCTGTCAGCATGCTTAAGGCATCTTCAACGCGGGAGACGGGCCAAATCGAAAAAGCTCCTGCTTTAATGGCATCGACAATATCATCCCGCAGGATCACATTGTCAATATTGGTTTGCGGGATGATGACGCCTTGCGTTCCTGTTAAGCCCCGGTGTTTGCAGGTGCGGTAAAACCCTTCAATTTTGTGAATAATTCCCCCAACAGGCTGGACTTTTCCAAATTGGTTGATTGATCCCGTAATGGCGATATCCTGGCGTATGGGAACATCTGCAAGGGAAGAGAGGATCGCCACGAGTTCCGCTAAAGAGGCGCTGTCTCCTTCAACGCCCCCGTAGTTTTGCTCAAATGTAATGGAACACCCGCAAGAGAGGGGATAATTTTGGGCAAACATGCCATTGAGGTACCCGTCCAGAATCAGAACGCCTTTTTGTTGAATGGGGCCGCTCATTTCCGTGAGGCGTTCAATGTTAATAACGCCTAGCTCGCCGGCATAAGTCCGGGCGCTGATGCGGTTTGGCAGCCCATACTGGTGGTCGCCTGTCGACAAAACGGATAACCCATTAACTTGACCAATGACGGAACCGGTTGTATCAATTAAAATTTGTCCCGATTCAATATCTTCATGGGAGCGGTCTTCCAGGCGAGCGGCTCGTTTGCGCCGCTCTTGAATGACTGTTTTA
>CAYRJJ010000094.1:3243-5525 GCA_964424515.1 uncultured Candidatus Finniella sp.
ATCATTGAGGTTAATCATGTCGGAGTGGCGTTCGGGCGCGGTGGCGGCAAGGGTTCCGGCTTCACTCAATACGTCTGCAATGAGTTCAAATTTTGAATTCAGTTTTTTCCGGTGTCCGACCCAACGGGCGCTATAGCCCATGAGGTATTGTATGGCTTTCTGGTCAATTTCTTGCCCTGTATGTAAAATTGAAGCTTGCTGAATGAGCCGGGTATAAATCCTTAAATTGTCAGGGGTTGCGGGTAAATCCGGGTCAATTTCAGCCTTAATTTTAAAATAGGTTTTAAAATCAGGGTCATTAAAGAAAACAGAGTAATACCACATCGGCGCCCCAATGAGAAAGATCTGGACATTTAACGGCACGGACATCGGCTCTGGGGCATCCAGAAGGGGCAACGAGGATTCGCGGTGGCGTTCTTCAATACGGATCCGCTGGTCACGTAATACCGCTTTTAAGGCTTCCCAAACATCTGGAGATTGGGCTAATGCTTCGGCCCGCAAGACCAAAATCCCGTCATTGGCGCGATGGAGGGCGCCCGGGCGGATCATGGTAAAGTTTGTTTCCATTCCTCCGCCAACAATGGCGCGGTATTTAATGGATCCAAACAAATTTTCATAAGTTGGCGTTGGCTCAAGAATAACTTGCGGGTAATCCAGGCCCTTGTTATTAACCAGCAGGTTAACGCTATAGCGCTCTTCCACGGGAGAAGGAAGTTTGGTTTGGGTTGCCGGGTCTTCGTTTAGGAAATCATCCACATGTCCCAGGATATCTTCTGTGAGATCATCAATCCAGTCTTTTATATACTTGTCATAGTCTTGCCGGAATCGGTGAAGCAAGGGGTCAATGACTTGCGCGGCGATATTTTTCTTTGCGTCGTTAATTTGCACCGCAAGCTGACGGCTTGCCAGGTGGGCCGAAGTTGTGATCCGGTTCAACCGGTCCTTAATCTCTTGAATGTCTTTGGGCAAGTAGGGGGGAGGGCGGCCTTTTCCTTCTTCATGCTGTTCCAGTAACTGGATGCTAAAACCCTCGCTTGTTTCCTCAATGCCCAAGCCCTTACTCCTGGCGAACTCTTGCGCGGCTTGTAACTCTTCCTGGACTTGGGCTTCCAGAGAAGTTGTCATTTCATCAACCTGGCTTGTATAATGAGGGTGAGAAAATGTCTTGGCCATAACCGTATGAATGCTGGCGATCAGGTCGATCATTGCTTGTTTCAACTGACAGCCTTTTCCGTTGGGAAGGCGAAAAGGCTTGGGGCGGTGGGAAGACGAGAAGTTGTTGAGGTAAACCCAATCAGAAGGTGGGGGGAGTTTTTGGATATATTGCTTTAAATAAGCCAGTGTGGCGGTCATGCGCCCGCTCCGGTCTTCGCCCACCACAAAAACATGAAACCCCTTGGAGCGCATCTTGAGGCCAAAGTTCAAAGCGTCATTGGCGCGGGCGTGGGATGACAAATCAAACAACGTGACAGGACGGTGCTTGCGGGCCTTGCGGTCAGCAGCCCGAAAAGGAAATAAAGGAATGCCAGCGTCTTTGGCTTTTAAGGATTCTTTCTTCATACCTTGAGTGTACAAAGATAACCATTAACGCAAGGTTAAGAGGGTCTGCAAAAACCTTGACGTATTATCCCTGAAATTCGGGTCAATAAACCAGAAGATGTAGCTCTCAATCCGCTGGTGAACCATTCTGCGTATGGCGCATTTATCCCGTTTTCTCAGGGCGACGGCCTACGCTTGCGGCCCGGTCATCATAAACGCGATAAACGAAACGATGCCCTAACATTCTGAGCTTTATTTTACCTGGTTATGTAGCGCTCCGTCATTCCTTAGGTTGATGGCTTTAAGTTTACGCCTGGCATCGCGCCCACTGTAGCTCAGATGCCTCAATATTCATATACCCGTGGAGAACCCTGAAATGTGGGTCAGAGGGAGAGCGCATGATAAATTAAGTTTGATTTAAAGAAGGGAGCCTATCAGGATGTTGCGCTGGAAATATATCCTATAGTATTTTCGTTTAATCTCTTTGGGTTGAATTCCCCGCCGCTTGCGGCGTAAAACTGGCGTAAGCCAGTAGTCGCTTGGCTGTTACCCAAGATACCCCGCTGCTTGCGGCGGGGTTATTCATTTATTTCCTATTACCATGTTGAGCTTTCCCTAAGACTAATGTCATCAATGCGTGGCAAGATGGCAAAAGTTAGATTAAAATACTATAGCTCCCGGAATAAAATATACCAAGAACGGTCACAAAGTGAGCTTTTGGTATTCTAATTTTTAGATATATT
>CAYRJJ010000095.1:0-3019 GCA_964424515.1 uncultured Candidatus Finniella sp.
TTTCCAGGCGTCTAAAAATATTCTCACTCAGGTAATTTATCACATCCTATTAAGGTCGAACCCTTCTTAAAGATACACATGCTAATCTTTTTATCGTATCTCCCAGCATAATCTGCGATTAAGACGATACTGGAAAGCCCCTAGATGCCTTGGCAAAGGGGTGATTGAAAGTTTATGGCAAGCCCCGCACAATGCTGATTTTAAATTTCCAGGAATGGTATTTACCTCCTTAAAGCGAGCCGTCTTTTTCAGATCTTTGCCATGAGCAATAATAGCCGTATGCCCAAATCCAGCCTCTTTCATACCTGTAAAACAAGGTAAGCCAATGTAAATTAATATAAATTCTGTCTTTTTCTTCTGGACAATTGCTTCACCGCCTACGTACCTCATCATAACGGATAGTGTGTGGGTGAGGGGTCATCATCACCATCCTCCGTTGAGGGCCGCCCATGCTATCTATATTCCCGTTTCTTTAAAACCGGAATAGCCATAAAATAAACTCAAAAATTATGTTATAAAAACCTTAAATTGTGACGAAGCCTGGTATGACCCCTATGGACCCGTTTACTTTTACGCTCACCCAGCAAGACCTCATAACCCTTGCGCAGCCCTTGGCAACGGGGTTGCGCAAAGGGGACATGATTGCTTTATGGGGTGATTTGGGCGTGGGAAAGACAACGTTCGCTCGGGCGCTCATTCAAACTTTAGTCGGGGAGGCCGTCGATGTACCAAGCCCAACCTTCACATTGGTGCAGGTCTATGAGTGTCCGGAAGGCGAGGTATGGCATTGTGATTTGTACCGGTTGAAAAATCCGGAAGAAGTCTTTGAAATTGGGCTGGAAGATGCTTTCCACCAAGCCCTGTGCCTGGTAGAATGGCCTGAACGTTTGGAAAATTTGTTGCCCCAGCGCCGGGTTGATATAACATTTAAAATATGCAATGAAACAACACGGGAAATTTCCGTTACCCTGGTGGGAACTCATGAGCCTTTACAAACCGCCCTCGAATCCGCACGATGAAAATTGTAACCGCCATGCGCAACGCCATGCCTTTTTAAAAGGACAAGCTTCCTTGTCAGCCTTACCAGGCGACGCTTCAAACCGGCGGTATTTTCGCTATAAGGGGGGACTCTTAATGGACGCGCCCCCGCCAGAGGATCCTGCCCAATTTATGCGTGTAGCCAATTATTTAAGAAGCCTGGAATTTTCTGCCCCTCAAATCCTGGACCATGACCTGTCCCAAGGCTTTCTAGCCTTGGAAGATTTTGGGGATGCGACTTACGCAAAACTCCTGCAGACTGGGGAGGATCCCTATCCCTTATACGGCTTGGCGATTGATACGCTCATTACGCTTCATCAACGCGCCGCCATGTGTCCTCCATTCATCGCGCCCTATAATATGGAGTCTTTATTGCGGGAGGTGGCATTGTTTGTGGACTGGTATATGCCAGTCACTTTGAAAAAAACGTTGCCTCTTTCAGATCAGCAAGCTTATCTCGATCTTTGGGCAGCTGCTTTTGAAAAAGCTTTAAAGGCGCCGCATTCACTGACTTTACGGGATTACCATGTTGATAATTTGATGCGGTTGAGTGGACGGCCCGGTGTGGGCGCTTGTGGCTTGCTCGACTTTCAAGATGCGCTATGGGGACCTGTTGTTTATGATTTGGTGTCACTGGTGGAAGATGCCCGTCTGGATCTCGATGCCGCTCTGGTCGAGCATTGCTGGCAAAGGTACTTAAGGGCATTTCCTTCACAAGATGAAGAAACATTACGCGCCGCAGGGAGCATCTTAAGCGCAGGCCGTCATGCTAAAATTATTGGCATTTTTACGCGCCTGGCCGTTCGGGATGGTAAACCAAAATATCTGGCCCACCTTCCCCGAATTTGGCGGTTGCTGCAAAGCTGCCTGAAGCATCCCGGCTTAAATCAAGTCAAAGCATGGTTTGAGGAACATAGCGGTGTCCAAATGGCAGCATACCGAACGTAAACCTTGAATATTGAGCCTTTGAAATGGTAGGACTAAACTCAAAAGGGAGTTAGAATATATGTCCTGCCCTACTTGTCAAAATCCTTCAGATGCTGCTTTTTCTCCTTTTTGTTCAAAGTTGTGTAAAAATATGGATCTGCTCCGGTGGTTCAAGGAGGATTACCGGATCCCGACCTCCGAACCTCTTACGCCAGAAGATGAAACAGATCTAGAATCACCCGATATCCGCTATGAATGAAAATATGAAAAAGAAAATGAATAGTCTATCCTTGCATCGCTTAACCCCTATATTGCTGATGTTCGCTGTCTTGGCCTTTCAGATGTCTACAGACCTTTACCTCCCGAGTCTGCCAGAAATAGGGCAGTTCTTTCAGGTTCCCGATGCGGCCGTCCAAACCACCTTAAGCGGGTATCTTTTAGGATTCGCATTGCTTGGATTCATTGCAGGGCCCTTGTCCGATAGTGTCGGGCGGCGTCCCGTTATTTTGGGAAGTATGGCTATCTTTGCATTCGGCAGTATCTGTTGCTGGCTTGCCTCCACCATGACGAGTTTGATTATTGCGCGCTTTGCCCAGGGAATTGGGGCTGGCATGACGATGGTTGTTTCAACAGCGATTCTTAAAGATATCTACGATGAAAAAAATTTCTCCCGTATTTTATCAACCATGGGCATGGTCATTACCTTGTCTCCTATGGTTGCGCCTATTTTTGGCGGAAAAATCGCCTATATTTGGGGATGGAAAAGTTGTTTCATCATTATTGCCCTTGTAGCCAGCGGAATCTGGATCGCCATTATTATCTGCTTGAGGGAAAGCTTAAGCCCGGAAGACAGGGCAACCCGAAAATCCTGCTTTTCAGGACGGCTCCTTCTTGAAACCTATGGTCAACTTCTTAAACGCCGGGACATTGTTACTTTTTCTTTAATTTCCGCTATTACTTACGGAGGGTTATGGGCCTGGATTGTCGAAGCCCCCTTCTATATGATTAATGAGCTTGGCATCCAGAGCGTTGATTATGGCTATTATGCTGCAGT
>CAYRJJ010000095.1:3029-5515 GCA_964424515.1 uncultured Candidatus Finniella sp.
GTGGGGCCTGGAGCCTATATCCTGGGAACTGTCCTGAACCGGCGGTGCGTTGTTTTTTATGGAATAGAACGAATGCTTGCTTGCGGACTATGGTTGATGATCACAGGGGCAGGACTCACCCTGCTGGCAACTGTTTATTGGCCCTTCTCCCTTGTGGCGCTTTACATCCCTTTCTCGCTTTATGCGGTTGGCCTGGCGCCTGTGTTTGCGAATGCCGTTACCAAAGCTGTTGCTGTTATACCTTCCCAACGGGGAGGCGCCTCTGCTTTACTCAACACCCTTGAAATGGGCATCTCTTCTTTATGCGCCTTTCTCGTGAGTTTTCTAAGCAATGGCACCCTTGTGCCCTGCACTATAATGATGCTCACCAGTGGCATTTTGGGCGCCATCATGTTTTCTGCCATGACGAAGTTCAACGAAGAACCTGAAGCCATTTCCACACATTCTGAAGGATAATTCCATGGCCCCGCCCCTTATTTCCCTGCGAGATATTTCCGTATCATTTGGTGGAAAGCCTTTATTTGAAGGTCTCTTCAATAATATAATGAAGGGCGATAAAACCTGTCTGGTAGGACGCAACGGGTCTGGTAAATCCACTTTTTTAAAAATTGTATGTGGCCAAATCGACTTTGACTGGGGTGAGCGCTTTGTTCAACCAGGAACACGGTTTTCTTATTTGCCACAAGATGTCTGGTTAGAACCTGACCAATCTCCCAAAGAATTTGTCATGCAATCCGGGTGTGCGCCCTTTGAGGCGGATGAAATCCTTGACCTTTTAAAAATGGATGGGAACCAGTTAATGGATGGTTTTTCAGGAGGGGAGCGCCGGCGCGTTGCTTTAGCGCGCGCACTGGTTGGAAACCCTGATGTCCTGTTACTGGATGAGCCGACAAACCATCTGGACTTACCAACCATTGAATGGCTGGAAGAGTTTTTAAGGCAACATACCGGGGCGCTGCTCACCATTAGCCATGACCGCACATTCCTCGAACGGGTGTCAGTCTCCTGCCTCTGGTTAGACCGGGGTATTTTGCACCGTCACAATCAGGGGTTCAAAGACTTTGATGCCTGGTCAGAACAACTTTTGGCGGAAGAAGAAAAACAGTTAAGCAAGATGAATACAAAACTAAAACAGGAAATGCATTGGCTTCACCGGGGCGTAACGGCCCGCCGCCGCCGTAACCAGGGGCGCCTTCGCGAACTCAATAAATTAAGGGAGGAAAAACGCGCATTTTTGTCTGGACGCCCTGGAAAATTAAAAATGGGCGGGGTTGGTTCCGGGGAAGGAAGTCAACTCGTAATTGAAGCCCATTCAATCAGCAAGGCTTTGGGAAATAAACCTCTCATTCAAAATTTTTCAACACGTATTTTGCGCGGTGACCGCATCGGTATTATCGGCCCCAACGGCGCTGGCAAAACAACGCTGGTTCGTATACTTGCTGGCATTTTATCTCCGGATACAGGAACCGTCCGCCAGGGCGCGAACATCGACCTCATTTATTTTGACCAGCTACGGGACAGCCTGAAGCCAAACCAAACCCTTTGGGAAAATTTGTGTGAAACAGGAGGAGACCACGTCACGGTACAAGGGCAACCCCGTCATGTGATGGCTTACCTCAAGGACTTTTTATTTGAGGAAAAACAAGCCCGTTCACCTGTTTCCATTCTGTCGGGGGGTGAAAAAAACCGCCTTGCCCTTGCGAAAGCCCTCATTAAACCGGGCAATGTGCTGGTGCTGGACGAGCCAACCAACGACATGGACATGGACACCCTCGATTTATTGATTGAAATGGTAAGCGACTTTACCGGAACGCTTCTCCTTGTCAGCCACGACCGCGATTTTTTGGATAAACTAACCACCTCCATTATTGCCCTTGAAGGGGATAGCCTTATTCGTGAATGTGTAGGCGGTTATCAAGATTATGTGCGCCAGTATCCCCTTCAGAAAGAGGCGGCGCAACCACCAAAAGCGCCGCCAAAAGAAAATGCTGGGCGGCCTAAACCTACTCGGCGTTTCAGTTACAATGAAAAGCGGGAACATGAATCTTTACCCGTCCGGATGGATCAACTGATGAGGGAGATCAAGGCAGCGGAAACCCGCTTGGAAGATCCAGCTTTCTATAACACTCATCCTCAAGAATTTATAAAAGTGACGCAGACCCTTACGGCCGCCAGGGAAGAATTGACCCACGCTGAAACGCGGTGGCTCGAACTGGATGAAAGGATACAAGGAAATAGCGTACCTTGAAACCCTTTGTTTCTGTGGTAGCGAGGGAGGGACTCGAACCCCCGACACGCGGATTATGATTCCGCTGCTCTAACCAACTGAGCTACCCCGCCAAGGTAAAGCCAATATAACGCTACCATTCTTGACTGTCAAAGGAGTTTTGAAAATGACTCTAAAGTTTAGGGTAAAGAGTAAAAAGTTTTCAAACTTGCCACCTGACATTTTTTTAAGAAGGAAGAAAGCCTATTAAATTTTTCAT
>CAYRJJ010000096.1:0-5474 GCA_964424515.1 uncultured Candidatus Finniella sp.
AGCTCTTGCCCATACTGATGCAATTGAAAAGACAGAAGCAGGCCGTGTAGAAACGCAGCCTGTCATCTCTGAACATCAGGAAGGGAAAAAGAGATACAGCGCCAAAAAACCTGAGAAGTCCCAACAAGCTATTCTGAAACCTCACGAAGGAATAGAAAAGCATGCCTCACATACTGAGCCTCCAAAATATGTAGGAAATTTTATTGATATCTTTAAAAAGGGAACCATTCATCCTCATAATTTTGATGAACAACTTTATTCAACTGTATTTAGTGATCCAGAATTCAGACATACAAATCCTTCCTTCCTGCCCATGAAAGAACTCCGTCAATTCGTCGTCCCTATTGAAGAATCAGGCATTAAAAATGATATTTTTCAATTATTAAAAGAAATGGAGGAACGTGACCCGGATCAGGTGACCACTGGTAATAAAAAATTCTTTTTTATTCTCAACCATCTTCTGAAAAACCCGGAAACGATCAACTTTTCAAGAAAATACCTGGAACAATTTATGAATAGGGCATTTGGATATAACCCTGACTACGCGACATATGCTTGTGTTCTTCTGGATTCCGGCGCCAGTGATGATCAAAAATTGGCCTTAAAATATTTAAATCCAGTTTTTAATGATCAGGGAATGGAGTGGGGGCTTCCCCCTGTGCTGCAACAGATCATTTTGATAAACGATCAAACCAACGTCTCACCTCTTATAAACCCTATTATAAAAAATCTCCCTCATTACAGGCAGACCAATGCCCAGGCAGCTTTCCAAATTGCGGCAGTTCTTTTTAATCACCCGGGCTACCATCAAGCTGTTGTAGAGTTTATCGAAAATAGTTTAACAGTGAAAGACATTCACGGACAAAACCCATTAACATTTACTGCCCAGGCATTGCTCCAAATGCCGGAAACCACAGACTATGCAATCCGTCTCATTGAGAAAGAAATTTTGTCTAATGCAGCCATAAAAGTTAAAGATAAATGGATGGCCGTTCAAAACCTGCTTGGGAAAGACCGTGAAAAAGTCCTGCGCTACCTCACCACCATTTGGGAGGTTAACCATGAGAATGCAGACAGGATACAACTTCTTTTTGAAATAATGAACCACCAGGATTTACAGGCATTTTTGCTTCCAAAAGTAGAAGAATATTTTGATAGTATTTTAGAAGCCACCAAAACCATGCCGGAGCATGAAACAGGTATGAAATTGAATGTATTGGTTCAATTTTTATCCACCTGCGAGCCGGATACTCTCAGAAAGATGCAAGATAAAATAAGGAATCTTGTGAATACTATTTTTCATCTGCCGGAAAATGTTTTACTCATGATTCAGCCAGTTCACGTTCTCACTTTAATTCAAAACTGCGGGTTAAATATTGAAGAAACTCTTCTTTTTTATAGCAAGTCCCCAACCGTTGCGCCTCAATTTTTCATCAACCTCTCTCACAATATGCCTGAAAAAGAAAAGTTTCTCCTGAGCGTTTATAGATCTCCTGATACCTCTCCTTCTTTAAAGGTAAAGATTATAACAGAGTTCACACACTGGATAAACTGGAACTCAACTTTGCAACAACTTTTACCCAGGGATGTTGCGACAGATTTATTTGAACTATTACAAACATCAACAACCTTTCAAACTCCAATAGATTTTTATAGGGACCTCCTTCGTCTTAATAGTTTGGAGATAAATAAGATTATTTTAATAAAACTGGCTTCCCGCTTTAAAGATCTGCAGGATATAGAACAAACAATACAATTATTGGAAATTATTGCTGACAATCATCATCTCGATAAATCATCTGATGCCTTTGAAGGCATGCTTGATAATCTCCTGACAGAAGCAAAAAATCCGAATAATGCCTTCCCCTTACGGCAGCGAATTGTGAATCTCCTAACGCATAGCAACTCTAACTTGCCTTATATCTCTTCTTTTATCTCTTCTTTCTCAGTGTTAGAACAGCTGACAGCGTTGGAAGAAAAAATAAAAAAGGAAACATTCGGCATCGGTGGAAACCAGGAAACTATTATTGACCCTCATGCGCAAGCAACTGTTATAAAATTGAACTTTATTGTTAAAAACCTTCTTGATGATTTTCGCTCGTATCACTTTGAGGGTGTACCTTTTTACCAGCAGGATCTGATTCAAAGAACGCAAGCCCTTCTCGCTGATAAAGAGCTTATGCATCAAGCCCTTGGCGGTTTAGGGGATGCAATGCAACATCATTATGTCGATGAAGCGGAAAAAAACTTAAGCGTTTTAGAAAGCGAAATGGTTTGGAATGAACCGAACATGGAACTGGAAACCATAAAAATCGATGGTAATACCATAACAGCTGGCCAAATATATTCGCTTTTTCTCTATTATATAGACCGCCAGAAAGACAAAGCCTCTTATCCTTCCCTGGTTGGCGGACTGGTTCAGGCTCTGGCTTCCTCTGAAGCCATGCAAGCCTGTAAAACCGGCGCAATGTCGGGAATAGGCAATACGACCTTCAAGGAAGAGTTTAATAAAAGACGGGGAGAAAAAGAAGCCCGATCTTTTAGAAATTATACAGAGGTCGTTGTCAATAAACTCACAACATTAAAAAGCCTGATGATATACTTTTTATCACATTATAAGCCGGAAGAGCCTGTTTTTGATATTCATAATGAGCTGTTAGTGAAACACTTCCCTGAAATTAGTAAAAATGAATTTCTTATTGAGACCTTTCAAATTCTTAACCAGGCGCCTTTACAAAACATTTTTGGGCCTCACATCAATGCTATCGGTGACCTTTTTATTAAAGCTGATTCTGGAAAACCTTTAACTGCAACAGAACAAAAAATCATCAAGGATATTCATACCTTTATCATTAATCCGGCCTTTTTAGCTCTTTTGTCCAAAGAGTATAGCGACTTCGTTGTTTTTACGCCCAACTTGAGAGATCCTGATAAGCTGAGTTTTCCGGATCTGGCGACAGGCGCCGAGGATGATTTACCTTATAACCCGGGACTTATGGGCCATCACTAACCCGCGGAGCTTTCACCCACCGGCCGCCGCTGACAGGGCGGGTGACGCCGGTGGTTGCGGGAAAACTGGTTGGCAAGCCTGCCTTGACCCGAACGGCCAGATAGGCAAAGGCATGAGCTTCCAGCCAATCCCCATTCCATCCCAGGTCTTCAACAGGACCCACACGGCAGGGAGCCAGCCCGTCAAGGCGGCGCATCAGGCGCTTGTTGCGGCGCCCTCCTCCCGTGACGTAAATGTTCTGAGGCTTTTCCGGCATCTGACTGACCGTCTGCGCAATACTCCTGGCCGTCAATTCCGTGAGAGTGGCAGCGCCATCCGTGAGGGAAAGCCCTTCCATGTCCTTCAGGAAGCCCGCAAAATCATTACGGTCCAGGGACTTGGGAGCCGTCCTCGCAAAATAAGGGTGCGCCAGCCAGTGAGCCAGAATGGTTTCATTCACCGTTCCTTGTTCTCCTAACCGGCCATCCTGATCATAAAGCTGCCCTGCCCGCTGGCGAACCCAGTCATCCAGTAAAGCCCCGCCTGGCCCTGTATCACAGGCTATGAGCGGCTGTCCTTTACAAATCCAGGTCATGTTCGCCACCCCGCCCACATTTACGACAGCCACAGGCGCCCCCTCTTTCACCATGGCCTGATGAAAAACGGGAACCAGGGGCGCTCCCTGGCCGCCATGGGCGACATCCGCCGTGCGGAAATCATAGACGACCTCTATCCCTACTTTCTGGAACAGGAGCCTCCCGTCCCCAATCTGCCAGGTCGCCGGGGGCGCATGGAACAGAGTCTGCCCGTGAAACCCGATCAATTTAAAAGAACGGCGGACAGACGCCCGCTTCAGGGCTTGTTTAGCCACATCCGCATGAAAAAGGGTGAGCTGCCGTTCAATATCCCTTATCTCCGCCGTTATCTTTTTATGACCGAGGGCCAGGCGGATTTTCTCCCGCAACCCCACCGGATAAGGGACCATAAACCCCTGCCCGACTTCCTGTATAGTATGGCCGTCGGTTCGCAGCCAGGCCGCATCCACTCCGTCCAGCGACGTGCCGCTCATTAACCCCAATGACCAAATGGGTTCCATTTTGCCATTTCCTCTTATAATGTGATACATACTGATCTATAACTATATCATACCGTGAAAGGCTTTTGATGAAATCAGAATTTTTGCGAATTATTCAATCCCGCGGTTTTTTTCACCAGGCCACAGACCTGGAAGCCCTTGACGCCTTGATGACGGCGGATAAAATCACAGGATATATCGGGTTTGACATGACGGCTGACAGTCTTCATGTGGGAAGCCTCCTCCCGATTATGATGCTGCGCTGGCTGCAAAAGACGGGACACCGCCCCCTCATTTTACTCGGCGGGGGAACCAGCAAGGTCGGGGACCCATCCGGGAAAGACGCAGCCCGCCAACTCCTGGATGACGCCGCCATTCAAGCAAATACCGCTGGTATCCGCAAATCTTTCGCCCCCTTTGTAAATATGGACCAGGCCCTTATGCTCAATAATGAGGAGTGGTTGAGCAGCCTGAACTATATTGATTTCTTGCGCGATTATGGCCGCCATTTTTCGGTAAACCGGATGCTCGCGTTTGAAAGCATAAAATTGCGTTTGGAACGGGAACAAACCCTAAGCTTCCTTGAATTTAATTATATGATCCTCCAGGCTTATGATTTTCTGGAATTATTTCGTCGCTATGGATGCATCCTTCAAATGGGAGGATCAGACCAGTGGGGCAATATCGTGAATGGCGTGGAGCTGACGCGCCGGTTCCTGGGAAAGCCGGTATTTGGCCTTACCTCCCCCCTCATCACCACCTCGAGCGGGGCGAAAATGGGGAAAACGGCGAATGGCGCCGTTTGGCTGAATGCAGACCGCCTCCCTGCTTATGGCTATTGGCAATTCTGGCGCAATACGGAAGACGCTGATGTGGGGCGGTATCTCCGCCTGTTTACGGAATTGCCCCTGGAAGAAATTATCCGCCTGGAAGCCCTCCAGGGCGCAGAAATTAATGATGCCAAGAAGATTTTGGCGGATCACGCCACAGCGCTTGCCCACGGCCCGGATAGCCTTGTGGATATTCATCATACGGTTGGGCGCCTGTTTGAGCATCAATCCGGCTCCCTTGAGAGCCTTCCATCCATTCATGTCCCCATGGCGGATATCCAGGGCGGGATTTTGCTGATCGACCTTCTCTGCCGCGCCGGATTAGCCACCAGCAAAGGTGACGCCCGGCGGCTCATTCAAGGCCGTGGAATCCGCGTCAATGATCAGCCTACGTCAGATCAAGCGCAAAGGGTCACCCCGGACTTCATTCAAGAGGGATTGTTAAAATTATCCGCCGGCAAGAAACGGCACGTAGTGGTTAAGGCGTCGTAACCTATTTTTTGTCCCCTGGCTGGCGACATGAAGTAATACCATTTAGAAATAATAAGTGACAAATTTTATGGCAGTGCTATTTTCCTTG
>CAYRJJ010000097.1:0-5451 GCA_964424515.1 uncultured Candidatus Finniella sp.
TCAAAAAAGGAAAAAAACTCTTGCAACCCATCACAGTATCTTCGACTTCGGCGCTTCGCGCCTACGCTCAGGGCGAACGGCATGAGGTAGGTTACTTTATGGTATGGGCTGTGTGCAGCGCACGGCCGCGGTTAAGAGCGCTTACGCGATGAAACAACCCTTTCTTATTCAAGGGACTTAGATAACATATTGAAATCATTATCATAAATAACGACTTCACCGGGATAGCCCCAATTTAAAATTTTTCGGGCGCGTTCTTCCAGCATGTCTTGATCCAAACTATCCGGGCGAAGCAGGCTAACACGCATCTCCAGTGTTTCCTTTTCAGATTGTATTTTAGCGAGGTGCTCTTGGGAGTCTGTAATTTTTTGGCGCAAGCGCATCCAGGAAAAAAGGCCACGCTCTCCTTGGACAATATGATACCCAAAGTAAACCATAAGGAGGAGGGCGATCAGGGGCCCCAGAATGTAATTTAAGCGCCCGGTCAAATCCATGTTCGTATCCCCCCTTACGTTTTAACGGTATATAAGGAAGGCGTCCGAGAGGCGCTTTCAGGGAACAGCCAGGATTGATAAATGTCAGATCCAGCATATTGGCCCTGGGTTGAAAGTTCTTCTTCGATTTGCAGGAGCCGATTATATTTGGCGATGCGGTCAGAACGGGACAGGGATCCCGTTTTTATTTGCCCTGCATTTGTGGCGACGGCCAAATCAGCAATAGTCGTATCTTCTGTTTCGCCGGAACGGTGGGAAATAACAGCTTTAAATCCGGCTTCTTTTGCGAGCCGGATCGCATTTAACGTTTCTGTGAGGGTTCCAATCTGGTTAAGCTTAATCAAAATAGCATTCCCAGCTCCTGTCTCGATTCCTTTAGACAGCCGTTCAGGATTTGTCACGAACAAATCATCTCCAACCAGCTGAACCCGTTTTCCCAAGGCGTTGGTTAACGTTGCCCAGCCTGCCCAGTCCTCTTCAGAGAGGCCATCTTCAATAGATATAACCGGATAGTTTCTGAGCAAGTCTTCATAGAATGCAATCATTTGGTCTGAGGTGAAAGTCTTTCCTTCCCCTGCCATATGATACCGGCCCTCTTGATAAAATTCTGTTGCAGCGACATCTAGAGCAAGCCATATATCCTTACCTGGCGCATAGCCTGCGTCACCAATGGCCTGGAGAATAAAATCAAGCGCCTCACGGCTGTTTCGCAAAGCGGGCGCAAGCCCTCCTTCATCCCCAACATTCGTGTTGTGTCCAGCTTTTTTCAGTAAAGCTTTTAAACGGTGGAATACTTCAGCGCCCAGGCGGACGGCTTCGCGGAAGGAAACCGCTCCCGCAGGGACAATCATAAATTCTTGAATATCAATGGGATTATCGGCATGAGCGCCACCGTTAATAATATTCATCATAGGGACAGGTAATAGGTGGGCGTCAACACCCCCCAAGTAGCGGTAAAGAGGTAAATTTTGTGCTATAGCTGCTGCTTTTGCGACAGCCAGACTAACCCCGAGTATGGCGTTAGCGCCAAGATTAGATTTATTTTGCGTGCCATCCAGGTCAATCATGATTTGGTCAATGTGCCGTTGACCTAATGCATCCCGTCCTTTAACGGCATCAAAGATCTCATTGTTGATAGCGGTAACGGCTCCCATAACGCCTTTGCCTAAATACCGTCCTTGATCTTTATCCCGACGCTCCAGGGCTTCAAAAGAGCCAGTTGACGCGCCAGAAGGAACGGCAGCCCGCCCCTTGGCGCCGCATGCGAGTTCAACATCGACTTCAACAGTGGGAAACCCCCGTGAATCTAAAATTTCACGGGCTAAGATTTTGAGTATTTGGGTCATTTCGATGATCCTCTTATTCCTGCGCTGCGCATGGATGAGCCTTGGCTAACCGGTCAAATGCTTTTAATTCAGATAATAACTGGGGTAAATCTTGAAGTCGAAGCATATTTGGGCCGTCACTTGGGGCATGATCAGGGTCTTCGTGCGTTTCAATAAAGACAGCCGCCACACCGACTGACACGGCCGCCCGGGCCAAAATGGGAACAAACTGACGCTCCCCGTCGGTGGAGGCTCCCGCTCCACCGGGTTGCTGGACGGAATGGGTTGCATCAAAAACGACCGGATAGCCGAACCGCGCCATAATAGGCAACGCGCGCATATCGGATACAAGGGTATTATATCCAAAGGAAGCGCCCCGTTCACATAACATAAGTTGTGAATTACCGAATGATTCCATTTTCTTGACGACGTGAGCCATATCCCAGGGAGCTAAAAATTGACCCTTTTTGATATTGATGGTTTTACCCGTGGCTGCAGCGGCTTTCAAAAGGTCGGTCTGCCGACAGAGAAAAGCAGGAATTTGTAAGATATCAGCTACTTCTGCAACGGGGGCGCATTGATCGCTTGAGTGGACATCGGTGATGATGGGGCATCCTATTTTTTCCTGTATTTCTGCCAAGATGGGTAAGCTGTCTTTCATTCCCATCCCTCGATGTCCCTGAATACTGGTTCGGTTAGCTTTGTCAAAAGATGTTTTATAAATGAAAGGAATATCAAGTTTATTTGTTATTTCCTTGATGGCTGAAGACATTTCCAGCGCATGATGACGGCTCTCCAGGACGCAAGGGCCAGCAATTAAAACAAAAGGGAGATCATTACCCATTGTGATATGTTGAATAATCAGATGTTTTGTCATGTTAAACTAACCTTTCCTGATGAACAGCTGCTGCTACAAAAGATACAAATAGGGGATGGGGATCAAAAGGACGGGATTTAAGTTCAGGGTGGAACTGGACGCCAATAAACCAGGGGTGATTTTGATGCTCGATGATTTCCGGCAACTGCCCATCGGGGGATAAGCCTGTAAAATAAAGCCCGGCATCTTTTAAGCGGTCATGATAGGTCATGTTCACCTCATAACGATGTCGATGGCGCTCGTAAATAGTTGAATTTCCATAAATTTTGTGAGCAAGGGATCCTTCTTTCAGGTTGCATTGATAAGAACCCAACCGCATGGTTCCTCCGAGGTCACCTTCTTGAGAGCGGAGCTGGAGCGTTTTTCCATCCATCCACTCGGTCATCATAGCAACGACAGGGGCAGGGGTTGGACCGAACTCCGTAGAAGAAGCTTCCTTTAAGCCGAGTAAATTCCGGGCGGATTCAATGACAGCGAGTTGCATGCCAAAGCAGATGCCGAAATAGGGAATTTTTTTCTCTCGGGCAATTTGAACCGCTTTAAGTTTTCCTTCTATACCTCGTTCCCCGAAGCCTCCCGGTACAAGAATGCCGTGCATCCTGACCAATGCATCCTGAAACTTCTCTGGATTTTCCGAGTCCAGCCAGTGGAGCTGGACATGAACATTATTCGAAATACCCCCATGGATGAGCGCCTCAGATAATGACTTGTAAGCATCCAGAAGCTGGACATATTTGCCGACAACAGCGATATTAACTTGACCATCCGGATGACGAATACGATCTACGACGTTGTGCCATTTTGATAAATCAAGAGCCTCTTTTGTTTCCAGGCCAAAATAACGGCATACTTGTAAATCCAGACCTTCCTGATGGTAGCTGACGGGAACCTGGTAAATGGTGTCGATATCGTGCGCTTCAATGACCCGCTCAGAGCGAACGTTGCAAAAAAGCCCCAGCTTTTGCTTCACATCTTTGGAGACGGGCCGGTCTGAGCGGCACAGTAAGATATCGGGCTGTATTCCAAAGCTGAGAAGCTCTTTTACCGAGTGCTGCGCGGGTTTTGTTTTCAATTCACCGGCTGCTGCAATGTAGGGAAGCAACGTTAAATGGATGAAGAGGGTATGATTCCGGCCCAGGTCGTTGCTGAGTTGCCGGATAGCTTCTAAAAATGGTAATCCTTCAATATCGCCAACCGTTCCGCCAATTTCACAAATAACAAAGTCTTCGTTTATCAAACCAGCTGTAATAAAAGCTTTGATTTCGTCAATAATATGGGGAACAACTTGAATGGTTGCGCCTAAATAATCACCGCGCCGTTCCTTGGCTAGAACGGCGGAATAGATTTTACCTGTTGTCGTACTATCGCTTGCCCGCGCAGAAACCCCTGTAAACCGTTCATAATGACCCAAATCCAGGTCTGTTTCCGTTCCGTCTTCTGTGACATAGACTTCTCCATGCTGAAAGGGGCTCAGGGTGCCAGGGTCAACGTTAAGGTAAGGATCAAGTTTGCGTAAGCGGACGGAATAACCCCGGGCTTGCAACAATGCGCCCAAAGAAGAAGCAGCGATGCCTTTTCCTAAGGAAGAAACAACGCCACCCGTTACAAAAATGAATTTTGTCAAAAGGTACCTCTGAATTTACCAAAATAGGGACTATTCTTTTTGGTCTGTAACCGGCGCAAGAATGGAGGTCGATTCCTTAACATTTTGTTTGGAAATGATTCCCATTAACAGGCAATTACCCATAAATAATGCCGCCAGGATGCCCGTTACGCGGGTCAGGAGGTTTGATGCGCCCCGCGCGCTGAACATGCTGCTGGACGCTCCCCCTCCCATGCCGAGGCCGCCGCCTTCGCTGCGTTGCATCAAAATAACCCCGATCATGGCAAGGGTAATAAAAATATGGATAATCAACAGGACAGTCATTTCTAAAGGGCCTCCTTGCAATCTGGACTATACTAGACACGGGCATAAATTGAGGTTTTTTAATTTTCCCCTTTTTCGTTCGCCCCGAGCGTAGGGAGTGGCGCTCGAAGGAGCGACACGACCGAAGTCGAAGGGTATCGTCAAGGGAAGCATTTCTTCATCCTCGACTTCGTTCGCGTCGCTCAGGACCAATGAGATCGGGGGATGCTGAAAAGCTCAAAAAAATGACCGCGCTTGGTATATAATATAAACAGTTATACAACGATAAGCAATCATCAGCAATTCTAATTATAACCTATGGTTATTTTATAATTTCATAATATATTCAATATTTTATGTGAATTTCAAGGATGATTCAGTCCTTGATTAACTCAAGTGACCCGGATATTATGCGATAAGGCAAGTTCTTCAAGACCCTGAAATCAGGAACAAAAATGAGGTTTTTTCCACATGTTATATTATTAATGATCATCTTTTCCTCTCCGCCTGATGCAAAAATTATTGAATCGGTTCCAACGATGCGGGATGTAAAGTTTAAAGTTGAAGAAGCGCTTCAAAAAACAAAACCTGAAGATGTCCTCGTTGCTTTTGACATTGATATGACCTTAACCCAACCCGATCACCCGGCCGTCTATTACCCAACAATCATAAAATACAGGAAAACTTATAAAGAAATTACGGAACCATTATCAAACGAACAGCATGATTTGTTGTTAGACACTGTTATCAAATATCAAAGGTCTCACTACCCCTCATTTTTTGAGACATCTAATAAAAGAACGCTAAGTATGATATAAGGAGGTGGAAGGCTATTTTTTGTTGGGAGGT
>CAYRJJ010000098.1:0-5296 GCA_964424515.1 uncultured Candidatus Finniella sp.
TGGATGCTATGTCTTCCAGGCTGATGCTTTTGGCGATGGTGCCAGCGGAAAATTTCCTGGTTTTACGGCACGTCAACAATGGTTCAGGTTAATTCGTCTTTCTGATCCATACCTGCCGACTCGTGTCGGCTTTTCCTTCAATGCTCATGACCGCCACTCTTAATGGCAGCCGCTTGAGGCGGTTTGAAGCCTGTCTCTGGAGACCGACTCCGAAGGGCCTTCCTTCATCTTTCCCAGAGCTTCATAAGCTCTCAATTTATGTCTTAATAAACCTCCTTCTTACTTGTCTGTAGCACTCAGTTCATAAAATGAATATGAAATTTTGCATATGAGGAGTGATCCAACTTCCAATGACCATACCCTCGCGCGCGACCAGAACTCGAACCCCACATAGCCATTTTTTATATAAATTATTATTCGAAAGTACTTCCATAGATTGGCCCGTTAAATAATCATACGAATCCATGCCTTCCCAGTCTCCCCAAGTCCAGATAATCCCCACCGGGGCGTTATTTGTCCACCTGGCGGGGAAAATACCCTTAAAATGGCTTGCGGTTCCGTGAAGTTCCTTTTCCACCAAAAACCGAGGCGTGAACCATATTTCTTGCTTGTTTGCATTTTCCGCTTTCTTTCCCTTGCGATAACCGGTTGATATGCTTAAATCCTTCCCTGCCTCCCCACACTGCGATAAATCAAACGTCCCCTCTAACGGGTTTGGCAAATCAGCTATCGGCAGCACGATCTTTCCATCATCGCTTTCCGGGTTCGGCCTATAAATCAAGACTCCATTTACGAACCGTCGGTACACGGCTTCATCCTGACTTTTCAGCCACGATGGTATCGCAAGCCGCGCTTCTGTTGGATGATTTCTTTCTATCACATGCTGTGAAGTTGAGACCGTAGAAGAACCAGGGGTAGAAGTCGTAGCAGGTTGGTGAGCAATATAACCTGCCTCTTTAGACTGAAGAGACTCCATACCTTGAGCATACGGTATACAGAAGGCAAGAATCGCCATGGCTACAAATAAGGATAAAGACTTTTTAGGTATCATAATTTTTTCCTTCTTACTTGTCTGTGGCACTCAGATCACACGAAGCGAATATGAAATTTGCGCTGAAGTCCCAGTGCAAACCTGAAGTCAAACACGTTGTGGCTGGGACCCAACAGATTCCCGCGGGAGACCCGGCGAAGTGCATGTAAATTATTATTTGAAAGGTCATCCATCGATTGATTCGTCAAATAATCGGAACATCCTAGGCCCATCCACTGATCACCTCCCCAAGTCCAGATAATACCCACGGGAGCTTTGTTTTTCCACTTGACTGGGAAAATCTCCTTAAAATAGTTTGCGGTTCCCTGAAGTTCCTTTTCGGCCAAAAACCTTGGCACCAACCATATTTCTAACTTCCTTTTATTTGCTGGGTTCTGCTCTTTGCGATAGCCTGTTGATATGCTTAAATACTGCCCTACATCTCCAAGCCTTTCATCTCTACACTTTGATAAATCAAACGTCCCCTCTAACGGATTAGCTAAGTCCCTTATTAGTAGCTCAATCTTCCCGACATCGCTTTTTTCATCCGGTCTGTAAATCAACACCCCTTTTAAGAACCTTTGATAGATGTATTCATGCTTCGCTGACTCAATGGATTGCTTCATTTTTTTTTGCCTCATGATGCGCCGCCAATCTCGACAAACGAGCATTAAGCTACCTGTGTTACCATCACTTAAATAATTACCAATGGCAGCAAGTTCTAAAATCATAAACGTGATTTCTGGCGAGCACTTTTCAAATGGATTCTCTCGAATCTCTTCGTATTCGCTCTTTTCTTGTTGAGACTCTTCAGTAACGGAATGGGTAAGTTCTTTCTGGGTGTTGACTTTCATAGAATTTGTTTGCGTCTTCTTTTTTGAATGAAAACCAAAGTTTCGGAAAACAGCCATTTTTTTAGAAAAATTAGTGCCATGCGTTTCAGTAATATCAGAGCCGCTGGAAACCCTGTATGGTCTTTGTACATCGTTATCAGGGTTTGAGAAATCTTCCATACTGTGAATAGTATGGTTTGATGTAACGGTTAGGGCAATCACGACAGACGACAAAAGAAACTTTAAGCTTTTTTCCATGAAGCTCTCCTTGAAATTAGGGCGCGGATATTTTTGGGCTTGAAGGAGCAATCTCATCTCCCTATAAAAACAGGACAATTGCTTTCTACCCTATTCAGGAGTAAGGGCACAACAAGATTTCTTTAACAGCGATGTTGGCAAGCATGCGAAAGCGAGGCAAGCCAGGCGCGATGTCCTGGAACCAGAGGTATTTTTCTACCCGCCTGAATATATGGTAAAGCGTTTCTTTGCCTTGTGTGGCTTCTGTTTTTGTTATTCTCATTTAGCGGCTCCTTCCCATTCATTCCGGTTTGCCGCTCCCAGACTGGTCTGTTCCAGATTCGCCTGTTCCAAACTCGTTTGCTCCAGCCTCCAGTATAGCAATGCCAGCGCGTCCGCCTCGTTGTCATCCCGTGGATTGTGTCCCCGCTGCTCCATTGCCGCTACCATGGCTGTCTTTGAGGCGTTGCCGTTGCCCGTTGCAAACTTCTTGATCGTCCCCACCGGAACCCCCTCGTAAGGCAACCCTTGCGCATCACACCAGGTTTGCAGGGTCGCCATAAAGCCGCCAAAAGTTTGGGCGGCGACCGTGCCGTTGTGGCGTCTGACGGCCTCAAAAATCACGCCATCGAATGTAGAGCAATGGCGCTCATTCAACCACCGCCTGAACCGCGTATAGCGGGAATGACCGCTATCAAAATGCGCCGGCTTGAAACTCACCGACCCGCTGGAAACCTTGCCGTTTTCCCGCATAGCCCAGCCCATCGTTGTCCCCAGGTCAAGAGCAAGAATGTTGTCACCCATGCGCAATCTTTTACTTCCAGGCGAAATTTATTTACTTGATTAGCATATCGAATAATTGGAGGTTTGTCAACCAAAAAACGCAAGGATTTACAACAAAATCGTTTTTAAGGCGTCAAACGAGGCCGTACAGCGATTTCTGGTGTCGTTTTGATGAAGTGTATGTTTTTGAACGTCGAGACTATCAGGCGGCCTTCTATGAGCGTTTAAACGCTATTTTAAACGCGCCCCATACCCCCCTGGAAATATCGGATGTTGGTGATGGCCGCATGTCGCTTGCGTCGTCGCTGGCGAAGGAACCGTCTCAGCCGCTTGATACAGCCCATTGCCGCTTCTCCGGTGGTGGTTGCGTCGTTGGCCAACCCTAGCACAAGCTGGCCGCCTCCACCACAGGCTTCACTCCCCGACCATCATCCCCCTTGGTTTGGGTGTTATATATTAACCCCCTAACGGGGTTATAATATATACTCCACCAAGTCGGGGGATTCTTAGCAAATCCTGGCTTTTTTGGAAAGGAGCAAATGGCGGAAAATAAGGGAACTTGAGCAGAATGCAACCAGAATGCAAATAAGTTGCATTCTGGTTGCATTCTGCATTCTGGTTTGCATTCTGGAAAAAAAGCGAGGAAATCCGCCATTTTTTGACGACCCCTTAAAATCGGGTTTGGGAGGTGAAAGCGCCCTTGAAAAAACGGGCGCGATTTTCTCGGGCAGAGAAAATTTATGATGCCAGGAACCTGCAAAAATGCTATACTAACAAACGGGGAGAGGGTTTTTTTCTTGTTTATCTTCCCTCTCCTCAACCCTGAACGACTGAGCGTTTAGAAGACGTGTCCCGTTCCTCACCTTGAATCCCCCTGCTTTTTGTTGGCTGCCGCATTCAGGAAGCGATGTCGATGGGGATTGCTTTTGTTGCCAACCATAAAGAAAGGAAACGGATGGTTTTCAAGCCTGGACAAAGCGGCAATCCTTTGGGGAGAGCCAAACACATAGACCCCCGCTCGGAAGATTTGCAGCGGTTCTGCAAGGAGCGCAGGGACGACATCAGGAAAGTTGGCGAGATCGCCTTAAAACGCGCTGTGGAGAAGGAAGAACCATGGGCGATCAAACTTTGCATGGAGTATTTCTATCCCAAGCCTGGGACGTTTGTAGCCATTTCCAAGGAAGAGAGCAAAGAGGTTAGCTTGAAGCTCGACAGCTTCGTTAATGCGTTGCCGTGGGAAGATCAGCAGACGTTTCTAAAGCTGTGGATGAAGAGCAAAAAATGTATTAACGCATTTTCAGCAATAAGTGAAACGTCAGAAGAAAGTATTAATATCGTCTCTACAGTAAAAGACGTGAAAGAAGAGGATTTTATACATATCAATACTGATAGTCAAAAGACGGATTAAGGTTGCCTTCTAACTGCGCGTTAAAATCGTGGGGTGGCTGGCGTTGATGAGGCTGGATAAACCATTAATAAACAAGTGGTTAAAGTATAGGTTACTAACCTGTACAGTCAACAACCAACCGCAACGGCGGTGCAATTATGGTAAAAAGCCACAACAATGATTGCAGAAAACCTTATAAACAAAGCCACACACGGCATTGGTTATCAGATCAACTATCAGATGGCGTCCCGTTTCCAGGCTCCACCCATGCCCCACGGGAGGCGGGGGGGAGCGTAGGGGTGCATCCTTTTGTTATGAGATGTGGTATGGAGTGGTGGCTATATAGCTTACTACGCCAACGAAAAAGCACAGAATGCAACTTTGCATTCTGGTCTCCGCATTCTTCATTCTTTAAAGTTAGGATATGCCGTACCCCAAGCAAATCCGCTACTTTTAACCTCCCCTGACAGCAGAATGCAACTTTGCATTCTGGTTTTTGCATTCTGCATTCTGAATGTTGCATTCTGGTCTCCTCATTCTGCATTATTTAAAGTTGGGATATGCCGCATCGCAAGCAAACCCGCCACTTTTAACCTTCACTGACAGCAGAATGCAAAGTTGCATTCTGGTTTTTGCATTCTGCATTCTGCCTTTAAAATTGGAACATGCCGCCGTGTGGAAAGTCTGCCACTTCTAACCCCAGAAATTGGTGGTATCGGATGGCCAAAACTCAAGGCGCAGCAACGCTTTAGTGTCAACTTTCCTGTTCAATTTTCTTGCAAAAAGACCCTCATTTGTTGTATAATCGGTTAAATGTCCAAACAGCATTTGGATGCCCTATGACCGTTCCTCTCCTTGATTCTTTCTCCGCGGACAAGCTGGCGGAAAACCTCCTTAAGCAGTTCGTGTTTTATGAACCGACGCCAAAACAAAAGGCTTTCCATGACGCAGGGCTGCATGCAGGGGAGCGTCTGTTTTTAGGCGGCAACCGGACGGGCAAGACCAACGCCGTTTGCATGGAGATGG
>CAYRJJ010000099.1:0-5245 GCA_964424515.1 uncultured Candidatus Finniella sp.
ATCGCCTTGACCCGTCCCTGGATACATTGATACCCGAAAACCCCAGCCTTCCTTATGATATGAAAGACCTCATCCTGAGCGTTGTTGATAACGCGGATTTCCTTGAGCTTCAACCGGATTTTGCGCCCAACATCCTCACCGGTTTCGGGCGGCTGGATGGACGGCCGGCGGGTATCGTGGCGAACCAACCCATGGTCCTTGCCGGATGTCTGGATATTCATGCATCCCGGAAAGCGGCCCGGTTTGTCCGGTTTTGCGACTGCTTTAATATTCCGGTTATTACGTTTGTTGATGTTCCCGGATTTTTGCCGGGAAAGGAGCAAGAGCAGGGCGGGATCATTAAACAGGGGGCAAAGTTGCTATTCGCCTTTGCTGAGGCGACCGTTCCAAAAGTGACCGTGATTACGCGCAAAGCGTATGGCGGGGCTTATGATGTGATGAGTTCCCAGCACATTCGCGGTGATGTTAATTTCGCGTGGCCAACGGCTGAAATTGCCGTTATGGGGCCAAAAGGGGCTGTAGAAATTATTTTTCGCGAAGACGCCGGTTCCCCGGAAAAAATGGCTACGCGCATGGAAGAATACCGCAACAAATTTGCGAATCCCTTTATTGCGGCGCGCCGTGGTTTTATTGATGATGTTATTGCGCCTCAAACCACGCGGTTCCGGCTGTGCCGGTCTCTGGAGATGCTAGCGAACAAAGCGCTTGTCAATCCGCCCAAGAAACATGACAATATTCCATTATAAGCGTGGGGGCGCAAACCACTTCCCCGTGAAGACGGGCAAGCTGGTGGAAAGAGCCTGAAAAGCGCTGAAAAGAAGGAGGTTGCATTATGGATAAAGAAACTCAAGTGCGGGAACGTGTTCGGGAGCTGCGCGTATATTACACCAACCTGGTCGTTTATGCGGGCGTGGCTATGGGGTGTATCCTGGTTTGGCTACTCAATGGGGCAGGGGCATTTTGGCCTATCTGGCCTATCATGGCTTTTGGAATCGCGGCTGCTTTACAAGGCGCACGCCTGGGGCAACTCAAAGCTTTGGAAGAATGGTTTCCCTTCCTTAGCCCTGAATGGGAAGAAAGCCAAATGAAGGCGATGCTCAAAGAAATGAAAGAAGAGAAAAGGTCAAAAGAAAAAACTGACGGAAAATCTAAAGAAGAAAAAATATGAATGACTAGATTTCTTGTTGCGTAAAGTTCTCATTGCGAACCGCGGGGAAATCGCCTGCCGGATTATGCGCACCTGCCAGCGCCTGGGGATTCGTACCGTCGCTGTTTATTCGGATGCGGATGCTCAAGCTCTCCATGTGGATATGGCGGATGAGTCTTATGACATTGGCCCTTCCCCGGCGCATCAAAGCTACCTGAAATCCGCACGTATCATTGAAGTCGCCAAACTATCCGGCGCGGACGCCATTCATCCCGGATATGGCTTTTTAGCGGAAAATGCTGATTTTGCGGCCGCGGTTGAAGCGGCTGGCCTGACTTTTATTGGCCCATCGGCTGAGGTGATCCGGTTAATGGGGGATAAACTTCAAGCCAAAATGGTGGCCCGCCAGGCAAACGTGACCATGGCGCCGGGGAGTGAGGGGCCTGTTTCCACCGTGGAAGAGGTGAAGGCATTCGCAGCCCGGCTCGGCTACCCTCTTTTATTAAAAGCTGCGGCTGGGGGAGGGGGGAAAGGGATGCGGGTTCTCTATGATCAAGATCAGATCGAGGAAGGCTTGCAACGGACGACCAGTGAGGCCCTCTCCAGTTTTGGAGATGGACGGATATTTGTGGAAAAATTTTTGGCATCCCCCCGTCATATCGAAATTCAAATTTTAGGGGATACGCACGGGACGGTCCTATCGCTGGGGGAACGGGATTGCTCATTACAAAGGCGCCATCAAAAGGTGATGGAGGAATGCCCAAGCCCCTTTATGACGCTTCAACTACGGGAAGCCATGACTGAGCAAGCGGTAGCTTTAGCGCGGCAGGTTAACTATACTTCCGCTGGAACGGTCGAATTTATGGTTACGCCGGAGCGTGAATTTTACTTTCTGGAAATGAATACGAGGCTGCAAGTTGAACATGCCGTGACGGAAATGGTCACGAAACTTGATCTTGTTGAGCAAATGATCCGCATCGCTGCCGGTGAGCGGTTGCTTTTTACGCAAAACCAGGTTTACCTTTCCGGCCATGCGGTAGAAGCGCGGATTTATGCTGAAGATGTAGATCATGATTTTATGCCGTGTAGCGGCCGCATTACCCGATTTGAGCCGCCGTTACAAGGAGAGGCTTTACGTTTGGATACGGGCGTTGAAGCGGGAGCGCAGGTCAGTATTTTTTATGACCCGATGATCGCTAAATTGATTTCCTGGGCGCCCGACCGGCATGGGGCGATCCAGCAGCTTAAACGGGCGCTCGCTCAATTTATTATTGAAGGCCCCGTCCATAATTTGGGCTTTTTGGAGCGTTTACTCCATCATCCGAAAGTAAGGGAAGGAGACTTTACAACCCATTTTATCGAAAAGGAGATGACGTCAAGCCTGTCCAGCGACCAGAAACGCTTGATGAAAGCCGTTGCTGCTCTGGTCTATCATCGGGACACTGGGGCAGACAAGCCTTCAGAGTGGATTATTGTTGAGGGAGAAGAAGGCGTTCCCGTCAAAATTGAGGGGGATTCAGTTGCCGTAGATAAAGAGAGAATGGACCTTGAGCTTTTCTGGCAGCCCCGGGCAAGACAATTCGCCGCTATTGTTGAGGGACAATCTTACTATGGCCAGGTTCATCTCACTTTGATGAACGTGACGCTCACGCTGTTTGGCGTTTCTATTCCGTTTCAAGTGATGCGTCCGAAAGTGTGGGATTTATATGCTCACGTGCGTTCTCCTGATTCCCTGCCAGATAATACCCTTATGGTGAAAGCACCCATGCCGGGTATTTTGGTTTCCTTGCCTGTTTCTGTTGGAGATTGTGTCAAGCCAGGCCAAACGCTTCTTGTGATTGAGGCCATGAAAATGGAGAATGCTTTAAAATCTCCCGTTGAGGGGGTGATAACGGATATCTTCGTCCATCCGGGGGATAGCCTGATGCGCCATCAAGTCCTGGTGAAGTTAGGAGTCTAGAAAAATTAACATTACCATTTCTTCTTCGATTTTTGAGCCATCTGCGGCGTGATTTTTGCGCTTCCGGTACGCGCGTAGGTTAAGCTGCCCTTTGCGTTCCGGTTCTCAAAATCACTTGCGCCTGACTCAAAAATTTCTTGAATAAATGTAAAGTTTATTATTTCTAGACCCCTTGGGTAAACCCGTTTAAATAGGGGCGCCAAGTTCAGGGAGATGGCCTTATAATTTTTTGTTTAGGAGGCAATACCATTTATGCTAGAGTCCTTCAAAGTTGTCATGGACTTCTTTTGAAACCGGAAGTTGTGGTTTGGAGTGAGGAAGAAATTTTTGAGCGGCTAGAGGTGCGCATAAGGATCACCAGAAAATTTTTGGGAACGCCCTGGCCCAAAAGGCAACGGTTTCCAGGTTGACCATTTTTTAGGAGGCTCTATAATCGTGGCTGATGAACGTTTTTACCAAAAATCTGGCCCCTACACAATTCAAGACCTTGCTGTATATTGTGGGGCGACGTTAGGGGAACATGCAGACCCTAACCAGGTTATTACGGATGTAGCGCCGTTGCATAAAGCAGGCGCCGGACATGTTAGCTCCCTTCATAATCCCAAATACATAGAGCCATTCACACAAACAAAGGCAACAGCTTGCCTTGTTTCACCTGAGTATGCCAAATATGCTCCTGAAGGAATGGCATTGCTTTTATCGCTCCAGCCGTATCGGGCTTACGGGCAAGTCGCGTCTCTCTTTTACCCGCCCTTAAAAAAGGATAATGGTATTTCTCCCCAGGCAGCTGTTCATTCTACGGCGCAGATTGGGAAAAATTGTTATATTGGCCCCTTTGCCGTTATCGAAGAAAATGTACGTCTTGGAGACGGGTGCGAGATTGGATCCCATTCAATCATAGAAGCCGGCGTTGAACTGGGGAAAGAGTGCCGGATTGCATCCCATGTTACGATTAGCCATGCCTTGCTGGGAAAGCGTGTTGTTATAAAACCCGGCGCCCGTATCGGCCAGAAGGGCTTTGGTTTCCATATGGATGAAACCGGGCATTTGGACATACCCCAACTTGGCCGCGTCATTATTGAGGATGATGTAGAAGTCGGCGCGAACACAACCATAGACCGGGGAGCGGAGTCAGATACCATCATAGGATATGGGACGCGCATTGATAATCTGGTTCAAATCGCACATAATGTGCAAATTGGTGAAAACTGTGTTATGGTTGCGCAATCCGGGATTGCAGGGAGCACGCAATTGGGACGGTTTGTCGTTGTGGCAGGCCAGGTTGGCATCGCAGGGCATCTCCTCATTGGAGATGGCGTAAAGGTTGCGGCTCAAAGCGGCGTTATGCGTGATATTGCCAAGGGAGAGACGGTTGCAGGTACTCCATCCGTTTCTGTGCGAGATTGGCACCGCCAAACAATTGCCCTGAGAAAACTTGGGGAAAAGGGAAGTTAAAAAAATGATCCAGTCTACCGTGCTCGTTCATGATTTTAAAAAGGGGGATGACCTTATGATGGAGCAACCGTCTCTCCCTTATATTGCTATGAGTGAAATTATGTCTCTTATCCCTCACCGGTATCCGATGTTGCTTATTGACCGGGTTGAGGACGTTCAGCTGGGGCAGGGCGCTGTAGGCGTTAAAAACGTATCTATGAATGAATGGTACTTTCAAGGCCATTTTCCTGGCAAGCCTATTTTACCAGGCGTACTAATCATTGAGGCAATGGCGCAAACAGCGGCTGTTTTGGTGATGAAGACGCTTAATATTAAAGAGGATAAGCTCGTTTACTTTATGTCTGTGGAAGAAGCCAAGTTTCGTAAACCTGTGGCGCCTGGTGACGTTATGCGCCTCAAAGTTAAAAAAGAAAAAAATCGGGGGCAGGTTTGGAAATTTCGAGGTAAAGCCTGGGTTGAAGGTCACTTGGTCGCCGAAGCTATTTTTACGGCGATGATTGCGGATAAATAAAAGACCATTTATCGCGCAAGGGTGTGGAACAGGCACGGTTGGGATGCTTTCAAGTAATACTTTGTAACATTCTAGTATTTGCCCTTGCCAATAAGGTGGGCCATCCTAGAGCGTGTGATCAATGATCGGCTTTTGGACTGCAAATGGCGGTTTTCTGCGCTTCCGTTTCTCA
>CAYRJJ010000100.1:0-5235 GCA_964424515.1 uncultured Candidatus Finniella sp.
TCTTTCTCTAATGCCATTACCCATAAATTCCTTCTTACGTCGAGTTGAGGTTAAATAGCGTTCTTTTGTTAGATGTCTCTTGCTGGTTGAGCCTGTCCTTAGTAGCGACTCCCGCTAAAAAACATATAATTTTTTGTTTTTAAACATTTTCTTTCAAAGATATCTGCGAAAAAATGATTTGTCTATTTATTATTTATGGGAAAAAATATACATATAAAATCAAGAACATAAGGGGGTTTTCGCAGATATATTTTAATAAAACTACTTATTATCAAATAATTAGCCTATTTTTCAGCGAGAATCGCTGCACTCCCACGAGATTTTTATGGAGGTTGTTTAAAGCCAACAGATTTAGAATCTGACACAGATACAGCAGAATCATAGAAATTGATGCGCTATAATTACATGACTTACATGCCTCCAGAAGTCTTAGCTTTCCTGTCTCCAAGGGCCGTAGGAACCAAAACTGCCGCTGGTTTTCTTGCTGAGATAAGCCAAGCGAGCTTCCTTCTATTATATGGGTTTATTTTGTGATATTGGATTGCATTGTCCTTAACAACGAATCCTATATCTTGAAGCGCTGCCACAATAAGTGGAGCACGTGTTTTCATATAATACTGTTGTTCAAACAAATCCGAATAGCCCTGTTCCTCCTCGTGTATACCTTTAGCGGAATACAATATGCCGTTACTAATTCGTGACATCAATTCATTCATTTCCATACCAAGAGCGGATGAAAAAACAGTAATAAGTTCACTAATGGTTTGACATTTACCTTTTATAAATAGGCATTTAGTATCATCAAATGGCTTACTACTCTCCTTAATTCTAAATATTAGATAGTTCCTCAGTTCATTCTTCTCTTGTCGGCATATATGAAGAGTAAATGGATCGGCTATTTGCAAAAAGTGAGATAAAATACCAATCTCTTGAAGGCGTACGCCTAGTGTAACGGCTTTGAGTACGAGTTCTTTTTTAGCTTGAACTTTTTCCCCTACTAAAGTCTTGAAAGCTTCATTGGAACTATCTGGCAAAGAGAGAGTGTATGGATTATGATCAATAATCAATTTTCCTCCGTGAGATAGGATCTCAAAAGCATTTTTTAAAGCTGGCAAAAGAAGTGGCGTAATATTTTGGCCAGGACTCTCCGTAATACAAGAAGGGAACCATTCAAAAAACACCACGCTTGGGTGTGTGTTGAGCTTCGACAGAATATCCTGAGGAGTTGCATTAGCAAAATCCATCGTGAGATGGGGATATCTTATTAAATGTGGTTGCAGAGGGCAAATGTCAACACTTATAACACGACCTTTAAAACTTTGAGTGTGTGTAAAATCGGCTCTATCTTGTTCCACAAGCCGTGCATAAGATTCTTTTAGACCACCCGGCCTCCTGCAGTTTCCTACCACTAGATTTAATGAAGGATCCTCACATGTAATAGAGCCATTGATCAGCAGTAAAGTCGATAGAACGGAAAACATAAGATACAATTTTTTCATTTCTCTCTCCATAATTTAAAAATATACTTTACACATACCTATTTGTTACGTTGTGTGCAATTTTTTTGAGGCATTGGTTTTTAAATACTTTTTCTTCCCCTATTTTTCACAGGGGAAAATATTGCTCTAGGGAAACAGCCATTTTTAAAGAGAAACTTGCACACGGCATATTTGTTAATAAACCACAATATTTATTAACGCACTGTATGTTTAATTCTCACCTTATTGCATCAATTATTTATTGTAAATGGTATGACTTTATGTTGCAGACCGTGACGCCGCCGGAGTAAAGGCTCATGGGTTTTTCTTTTGCAGTAAGCTAACCAGCTAACATCTTAACAGCCACAAACCCGACAATCAATAGGACGAGCATCCCGCCTAAAACGAAAGGAAGGTAGCGTTCAATAAAGGGACGGACCCAATCTCCAAAGTACCACAGTAATCCAGTGAGAAGGAAAAAGCGAAATGAACGGGCGATGATGGAAGCAAAAATGAATTGAGTGAGGTTCAATCCAGCAACGCCGCTGGCAATGGTTACCAGTTTAAAGGGAATGGGTGTGAGTCCCTTGAGGGCAATGATCCAGAACCCCCAGGTTTGGAAGTCGGTTTGGAACCGGCCAAAAGCGTCTTCCAGATGATAGGTTCGGATAATCCATTCCCCGGCTGTTTCAAACAAGAAATAACCGATGGCATAACCAGCCAGCCCCCCTAAAACAGAGGAAATGGTACAGAGAGAAGCTAACCACCAGGCTTTTGCGCGATCCGCTAAAACCATGGGGATGAGCATCAGGTCAGGCGGCAAGGGAAAGAAGGAACTTTCCGCAAAGGAAACGAGTGTGACAGTCCAAACAGCCTTGGGGGTGCTGGCGCTTCGTATAGTCCAGTCGTAAAGACGCCGGAGAAATGAAGAAGCGGGAATGACAGCTGTGTTTGTCACATTTTTATTCCCGCATTTTCAAGGTTGGTTGCTTGACTGACCTTCTCTTCAATCAAATTTATCATTTCCTTGATGCCGTACAAGGCAATAAAGGATCCCATGCGGGGGCCGTCCGATTGTCCAAGGAGTACTTCATATAATGTGGCGAACCAGGCCCGCAGGTCTGCATAGGGATGGCGCTTTCCAACTTCAAAAATAAGAGTTTGCAGGTCTTCGGCGGAAGTATCCGCTGGCAGGAGCTTTAAACAGTCCCTTAAGTCAAGAAGAGCTGTTTGGTCTATCCCTGTCGGGGGACGGTAAGTTTTGGCGGGAAGAATGAAATCATGGTAATAGTGAATCGCATGATCAATGAGCCTGGCTAGAAACGGAGCGGACTCCGGTGTCGCCTCCTTCTGGTACCGGGTCACAAACCCCCATAAAATGGAGGCATCCTCAGCATGGCAAACGGAAGCTAGATTCAAAAGGATCCCAAAGCTTAAAGAACTTTCCAGGACAGGAGCATGCCCGGAATGAACGTGCCAGGCAGGGTTTTCTAACTGCTGGTCTTGCGTTTGAGCAGGGTACTTGGCGACCCAGCTCAAATAATCATCCACATGGCGGGGAATAACGTCAAAGTAGAGGCGTTTCGCTTTACGGGGAGATTGATACATGTAATAGGATAAACTTTCCCAAGGCGCGTATTTGAGCCAGTCCTCAATGGGCAAGCCATTGCCTTTTGTTTTGGAAATCTTTTGTCCCAGCTCATCAAGAAATAACTCATAAGTCAGGCATTCAGGAGCACGGCCACCCAAAATATGCGTGATTTGGCTTGAAAGCTTTACGGAATCAATGAGATCCTTGCCAGACATTTCATAGTCCACATCAAACGCCCGCCAGCGCATGCCCCAATCCGCTTTCCATTGTAACTTGCAATGGCCTCCCGTTACGGGAACTTCAACGGGTTCTTTCGTTTTTGGATCGAGATAGCTGACCGTGGCAGCCTCCAGGTCGCGGCTGATAATGGGGACTTGGAGGACATGCCCCGTTTTAGGGCAAATGGGTAAAAAGGGGCTATAGGTAGCCCGGCGTTCTTCGCGTAAGGTGGGGAGGATGACAGCAATAACTTCGTCATAATGTTCAAGGACAAGTTTTAGCGTTTCATCAAACCGGCCACTTTTATACCAATCCGTGGAACTTTGGAACTCGTAGTCAAATCCAAAAGAGTCTAAAAATTGACGGAGCATGGCATTATTATGATGGCCAAAACTTTCATAACGGCCAAAAGGATCTGGAATTTGGGTGAGGGGCTTACCTAAATGCAGCGCCAGCATAGCCTGGTTTGGAACATTGTCAGGGACTTTGCGCAATCCATCCATATCATCAGAAAAAGCAAACAACCGGGTAGGAATATCGCTTAAAACCTGAAAGGCATGGCGCACCATGCAAGTCCGGGCAACTTCACCAAACGTGCCGATGTGGGGCAACCCCGATGGGCCATAGCCTGTTTCCAATAAGACATAACCTTTTTTTGGCGTCTGATGTTGAATACGGCGCAGGATGCGGCGGGCTTCTTCAAAAGGCCAAGCTTTTGCATGGGCGCCGGCTTCCCGCCATCCATCCCGGTTCTCATTGAGCGTCATTTGCATTACTCTTTGGAGTTCTATAGGTTTGCTTACGGAGAAATATAGCATAGATTGAAAGATTTGGGAATGCTTGCTATTGCCTGTGGCGCATGATATGACCGGGAAATGGTGATAACTTTATTTCAAAGAAAGGCAAAAAGATGCTTGTAAAGCGTTATTTAGAGGAGTCTGCGCAAGTGATCCAGCTTGCAGCGGCTGATGATACCCTGTTACATGCCACAGAAGAAGCCATTAGCCTGGTTATAGGTACGTTAACGCAAGGATTGCCGGTTCTGGTTTGTGGCAACGGCGGCTCTGCGTGTGATGCCTTGCATATTACAGGGGAGCTGGTTGGACGGTTCCTGATGGAACGTAAAGCCTTAAATGTGATTGCCTTGTGTGACAATGTCAACGTCTTAACCGCATTAGCCAACGACTATTCTTATGATTATATTTTTGCCCGCCAGGTGGAAGCTTATGCAAAACCGGGGGGGGTTCTCATTGGCTTATCGACAAGTGGAAATTCAGCAAATATTGTCCGCGCTTTTGAGGCTGCCCATAACCAGAGAATGAAAACAATTGCCTTTACGGGAAAAGGGGGTGGAAAATTGGCGCCTTTCAGTGATATCCTTCTGAGCGTGCCGTCTACCTCTACGCCTTTGATTCAACAAGTTCACATTTGCTTATATCACTACTTGTGCCATGCTATTGAACAGGAAATGTTTGGCGAAGGCAGGTAAAGGAGCCAGAAGAAGGGTGCTTATTCCGCAACTTCGTTTCTGCTATAACAAGTCAAATCAATAATCAATAGACCAGTCTTGGGAGAGAATAACATGTCGTTTGAAGTCATTTCGTCTGGGCAATTACGTCAATACATCGAAAAAGTAGAACGCCTTGAGGAAGAAAAGGCGGAGTTAATGGAAGCCATCCGGGAAGTTTTCGGGGAAGCGAAGGGGAATGGTTTTGATGTCAAAATCATGAAGCAAGTTCTAAAAATGCGCAAAATGAAGCAAGAAGAGTTGATGGAACAAGAAGAACTGCTAACTCTTTACCTGCAAGCTCTGGGAATGGTCCCGGTTAGCCAATCGACTGAAAGAAGTGAAGAAACGGATTAGACTTCTTTCGAAACCAGGAATTTTGGTCCAGGGCCAGGAAAAAATTTGTGAGTGACCGGAGTGTACATAAGAGTACATGAGGA
>CAYRJJ010000101.1:0-5034 GCA_964424515.1 uncultured Candidatus Finniella sp.
AAGATGGATTGCGCTCAATCTCACTTAAGAGATGCACCATCACTTTTTGCTCGGTTTGTTCACGTGTATCTTGAAAAGCAGCCATTAGGTTTTAAGGTCTCCAAAAGGGTTAATGAAGTGCGAACTTTTGTTCATGAACAAAACTTAATTTAGATCAGAGCTAGTGTCAAGCGCTTCACTGAAAAATTTTAGGGTTGCGTAGTTAACTATGCTCTATTTCCCCGCGAGATAGGTCCTTGGGCCCTGTTAGCGGTTCCCACCCTTAAGCGGGTCATAACCTTCGTCTTTTTCCTTTACAGCTTCTTTTTTATGGGCGCGTTCGGCCAGGATGTACTTTAATAAACAGGATAAAAGGTCGGGAATGCCATGCTGCGTCGCGCCGCTCATCACAAAAATTTCAGAGCGGGTGAGTTTTTTCAACGCCGCTACCTTTTCGTCAATTTCTTCTTCACTTAAAAGGTCGCACTTATTTAATCCAATGACCTCAGGCTTTTCCTTCAATCCCCAGCCATATTCTTCCAACTCGTGACGAATGGTTTCATAGGATATTCCTACTTCTTCCCCGCTCCCATCAATAAGATGCAAAATAACCCCGCACCGTTCCACGTGGCCTAAAAACCGATGTCCAAGGCCGGCGCCGAGGTGCGCATCTTCAATAAGTCCCGGCAAATCCGCCAGGACGAATTCCTTATCATGCGCATAAACAACGCCCAGTTGAGGGGCGAGCGTGGTAAAAGGATAATCCGCGATCTTGGGTTTAGCGCGCGTCACAGATGACAGGAAAGTTGATTTCCCCGCATTTGGCAGTCCTACCAGCCCCGCATCGGCAATCAGCTTGAGTTGCATCCATATCCAATGCTCTTGCCCGGGCCATCCTGGCGTTGCCTTGCGGGGAGACCGGTTTGTAGCCGATTTATAATGGGCATTCCCAAAACCCCCATCGCCGCCCCGCGCCAAAAGAACGGTCTGTCCAGCTTCCACCATATCCGCTAAAATTTTTTCTTTGTCTTCGTCAAAAATCTGGGTGCCCACGGGCACTTTCATAATGATAGAAGCCCCATCCTTGCCTGTACGGTTGCGCCCCATCCCGTGATGGCCAATTTCGGCCCGGAAATGCTGCTGATAGCGATAATCAATCAGGGTATTCAAGTCTTCTACGGCAACCATAATGATATCGCCCCCTCGGCCGCCATTGCCACCGTCAGGGCCGCCAAACTCGATAAATTTTTCCCGCCGGAAGCTACAGGCTCCCGCTCCCCCATCGCCAGACTTAATATAGATTTTAACTTGATCGAGAAATTTCATAAGGAATCCTGTATTTCTTTGAATATGCCGCTTGGATATTACGATGCATCATTACGTGAGTTTTCGCTAAAAATCAAAGACAATGTTCTTGGGTGTTTTATGGATAAAGCCAGCTTTTCCAAGTCTAAAAAAGACAAGACCAATACCTGGGCCTGATGATTAATGAAAGCTTTTACACCCCTTTAACCCCCAGGCATGGGAGCTTGGCCACTCATCTGACTTTTTTCTTATTGTTTTCCGTCTTTCGGTTTTTCTTCTTTTTCTCCGTCTTTACCAGAGAAAAGGTACTTGCCAATAAGGGACTCAAAACTGACGGAAGATTGCGTATAGGTAATTTTTCCACCAGGAGCAAGGTTTTTTTCAGCGCCGCCCGGAACCAGGGCTATATATTTACCGCCCATCAAGCTTTCACTGGAAATTTCAGCAACCGTATCGACGGGCAGGGTTAAGTCATCGCGCACCGTAAAGACCACTTGCGCAAGATAAGTTGTGGGGTCAATATCAATACTGACGATGCTGCCGACTTTAACGCCGCTGAGTCGCGTATCATTGCCGACGGCAAGCCCGTCTATGCGGTCAAAGTTCGCAACCAGTGGGTAACCTGCAGAAACGCCGCCTTTACTGGAAGTATAGGCAAATACCAAAAAAAAGGAAGCAATGGCTAAAACAATGGCCCCCATCACGGCTTCAACCATATTTATCCGCATTACTTTGCCCTCTTATTATTTCGTGAAAGAATCATTCCAGGTGGCTGCGCAGCATCCACGCTGCTTTTGAGTGGACGTCCATCCGCTCAGTTATCATATCAGCTGTTACGCAGTCGCTGTTAGATTCCGCTACATCAACTACTTCTTTTAAGCGACGGACCATCAGTTCATTATCAAGAACCAGTTGGCGCAACATATCCGAAGCATCATAAATATGGTGGGTTTCTTCCTTAACGGCAGAAAGCCCCGAAAATTCAGAAAAAGAACTCGGCGCCCAATAACCTAAGGTCCGGATCCGCTCCGCAATCGTATCCCCCCCGCCAATTAAGTCTTCATAAAGTTCTTTAAAGAAATTATGAAGAGAATAAAAATTATGACCCGTCACATTCCAGTGAAAACTGTGGGTTTTAGCGTAAAGAATAAATGTATCTGCCAGAACGCGGTTTAATGCATCAGCAATCACTTTACGGTCTTTCTTTTGCAACCCAATATCCATAATCATCCTTGGTCTCTTTTCATCCTGAGATCTTGCGCAGCTGTGTTATTTATCATACAAAACAATCAATTAACAAGGAGTTAAGGAAGCGCATCCCTTTTATTTGTGATTGCTTAAAATAAGTAGCTTTCCAACGTTTTATTTTATAGAATTTTTTTATAGATTCTTATTAAGAAATCAGCATAGATTCTTTAAGTCATTTGGTAAAGAGAAAAATAGGATAAAGCGCGATGGCAATACAAGAGAGACGGTTTAAATTTGGTAAAAATTGGGCTTCATTTTTACGGCTGCTCGATGAAAGTCGAATCCAAGAAGCGGAGCTGTCCTTGAAAAAAGCGTTCAATCGATCAGACTTACAAGATATGCGCTTCCTGGATGTTGGATCAGGTAGCGGGTTATTTAGCCTTGCGGCAAGGCGTTTGGGAGCGGAAGTTCATTCTTTTGACTATGACCAACAATCTGTAGCCTGTACCCAATCCTTAAAAGACCGGTTTTTTCCAAATGATGGGAAGTGGGTTATTGAGCAAGGATCAGCTTTGGATCAACCCTATCTGGATTCTTTGGGGCAATTTGACATTCTTTACTCATGGGGTGTTTTACATCACACAGGTAATATGGTTCAAGCATTTGAAAATGTTAGTGGAATGGTTAAACCAACAGGATATCTTTTTATATCAATCTATAATGACCAGGGAGGTCCCAGCCGCCGCTGGATTTGGGTTAAAAAAACATATAACCAATCTGGCCCCTTTGTTCGGTGGCTTTTAACGATATATACCCTGTTTCGACAATGGACGATCACTTTTATAAAAGACTTTTTCAAAACAGGTAACCCTTTTAAATCCTGGCGTTATTATGCCCATGACAACCGGGGAATGTCAGCTTACTATGATTTAGTTGATTGGGTTGGCGGATATCCCTTTGAAGTTGCCAAGCCTGAAGGGGTGTTTGAGTTCTTTAAGGCTAAAAAATTCTCTCTCCTTTTCTTAAAAACGTGCGCAGGGGGAATCGGGTGCAATGAATATATTTTTCAAAAGCAAACAGAGTGAAACGGGGAGGATAAAAATTCATTTTCCTCTTTCGTTCCACCAGCAAGAGGTCACGCTTGCCATGAAAAAGAAAGATCCCTTATTCATTATGGCAAGTGAGGTCAATTGCTCATTTTTTGAGAAGGCATTCAGTTCTCATTATTCAGACGGGCTTGGCTAACCACCGAAACCTGTAAGGTTGAGGGTTGGGTGATACTCCTGCAACACATGTATGGATTGTCAGATGAACAAGTTGCCCATCAATGGGCGCAAAACCCGTATTAGCAGTATTTTTGCGGCTATGGTTATTTGCAATGGGATTTACCTTGCGATCCACGCTCCCTGAACATCCCATCAAAAACTTATTGGCAGGCTTAATCGAATATAGCCTTGAACAGCAGTATTAGCTAGTGTTTGACAGGCAACCCCAAAGTTTAAGCCTATGTGTGGATTTGAAGGATATGGTAGCCCAGGAAGATTTTGGCGCCCTGACTTAAAATGGAGTGGTTTTGCTCAAAAAGTAGGCATTTAAGTCTGTTAAAAATTTGCTTATGCTAGAACGGTTGTTACTCAAGGGCGCAAATGTCAATACGCAGAACAGAGAGAAAGAAACGCCTCTGCACGTGGCCGTACTTGCCCAAGACATGGAGTGCATTGTCCGTTTGATGAACGCCAAAAATTTTGATCCTACGCTGGCTAATGCCCAAGGAGATACGGCCATTGCTGTGGTTGCCAATCAAATTCGCAGCACCTACGAGAATGTTGAAAAAGCCCGTGAAATACATGATAGGCTTGCTCTTTATTCTAATGTTACCGTGCGCAATATTTTGAAAGAAGACGTTCCCCTGACGTCATCCCTTCAAGATTTAGCCCAAATGATTACGCGGCAGGATAAAAAGATATTTTTCTCTTATTGCTGGCACCGTGAGCATGGAACAAAACCCATGGCGGATGATTTCGAGAACCTGCTCAAAAAGCTGGGTATTACCAATTACTATCGTGATATACGGGAGGAAGAAGGCCACGGGATGACGTTGGGCACGCACATCGAAACGTTCATGCAAAACGCAAGAAGCGCCGATGCAGTCGTTATATTTCTCAACGAAGCATATTTACGCTCCCGCAACTGCATGTACGAATTCCTGCAAGTATGGGACAGCGCGAACCGTAAAGTTTCCGGCAAAACGTTTGTGGTTCGCCACCCTGAATTCAATATTTTTAGCGGCCCAACGACGCACACGCATTATACGAATTATTGGCAAACCGTGAAGGCAAAAATCAATGAGGATGCAAGAAATATCAGAGAAGCCGCGCACCTTGAATGGCACGCCAAAGAGGCGCGTTTTGTAGATGAAATCATGCGGGATATGTCTTATATGATTCAGCATCTGGCGAGCTACATTCGAGCCGATTATAAATCTCTGCGCTCAAAAGGCTTTGAGGATATTTTGAATGCTTATCCGAAAAGTACCTGTGAGGTAACAGGTTTTGCATGAAC
>CAYRJJ010000102.1:0-4955 GCA_964424515.1 uncultured Candidatus Finniella sp.
AACAAAAATTTTAATAGCTGTAATCCTAAATTCTATGCATGACCGAGCACTAGCCTTTTCGGATCTTGAAAAAAAGTTTTCAGGGTTGACCATGGATGCATGATTCACATCAAAAAACAAGACTGTTTTTTGAAGGGCTAATATGGTTCCTTAACACCAGATGTTGTTATCCATATCCAAAAATAAAACTATATTTAGTAGTCAGTAGAGGAAATCCATATGAAAATTTGTCGTCACTTCACAACAGCGGGTCAGTCACCCTATACTACGGTTACGTTTCGCCAAACCAGCAGCGAAATTCGTAATCCCGATGGCTCGGTGGTTTTTCGGCAAGATCATATTGAGGCGCCAGACTCCTGGTCACAGGTAGCCTGTGATGTGCTGGCCCAAAAGTATTTCCGTAAAGCCGGTATCCCTCAAGACCTTGTCCCTGTTGAGGAAAATACCGTACCCAGCTGGCTATGGCGCCGTAAGGCAAAGCCTGATACGACCTTTGGTGGTGAAACTTCCGCCCGCCAGGTGTTTGACCGCCTCGCTGGCGCCTGGACCTATTGGGGATGGAAAGGGGGATATTTTGATACGGAAGATGACGCGCAAGCTTTTTTTGACGAAATGCGTTATATGGTGTGTACCCAAATGGCAGCCCCGAATTCTCCCCAGTGGTTCAATACGGGCCTTCACTGGGCTTACGGGATTGATGGCCCTGCCCAAGGTCACTTCTATATCGATTTCAAAACAGGGGAATTAACCGCATCACAAACGGCTTATGAGCATCCTCAACCCCACGCTTGCTTCATTCAGAGCATTCGGGACGACCTTGTCAATGAAGGGGGCATTATGGATACGTGGGTCCGGGAAGCCCGCCTCTTTAAATATGGGTCGGGGACAGGGTCCAACTTTTCTAACCTGCGGGGTAAGGGAGAGCCTCTATCAGGAGGGGGGAAGTCCTCCGGTTTAATGAGTTTCCTGCGCATTGGGGACCGGGCCGCTGGCGCTATTAAATCAGGCGGCACAACGCGCCGGGCAGCCAAGATGGTCATCGTTGATATTGATCACCCCGACGTTGAAGAATTCATCAACTGGAAAGTTCAGGAAGAACAAAAAGTTGCCGCCCTTGTTACGGGGTCCGAGATGAACAAGCGCCATGCGGATGCCTTGATGGCAGCATGCCAGGCGTCTTCCGTGCCCGAAAAGGACCGTTTGGATCCCCAAAAAAACTCCGCCTTGAAAGAGGCGGTCCGCGCAGCCCGCAAGGACTTAATCCCGGAAAATTATGTACAACGGGTTATCCAGCTTGCAAGCCAGGGATACAAAAAAATTGATTTCCCTGTCTTTGATAAAGACTGGGATTCTGAAGCTTATCTTACCGTGTCGGGCCAAAATTCTAACAACACGGTGCGCGTAACAAACAAATTTCTGGAAGCTGTCATTAAAGATGAAGACTGGCGCCTTAAGCGCCGCACGGATGGTTCTGTCCATCGTACGGTTCGCGCTCAGGATTTATGGGGGGAAATCGCTTTTGCCGCGTGGGCCTCCGCTGACCCGGGCGTCCAATTTGACACAACCATCAATGAATGGCATACCTGCCCCGCCAGTGGCCGGATCACGGCATCAAACCCCTGTTCTGAATATATGTTCCTGGATGATACGGCATGTAACCTCGCATCCTTGAACCTGGTTACCTTTTGTAAGGGGAAAATTTTTGACAGTGAGGCATACGGGCATGCCATCGCTTTGTGGACAATTACCCATGAAATTTCTAACATGATGGCGCAGTTTCCCTCCCGCGAGATTGCCCTTCGGACTTATGAATTCCGCACCATAGGATTGGGTTATGCAAACCTTGGCGGGTTGCTCATGGCGCTTGGCATTCCTTACGACAGCAAGGAAGGCCGGTCTATTGCCGGCGCTTTAGCCGCTATTTTGACGGGCGTATCTTATGCGACTTCCGCAAAAATGGCCAGGGAGTTGGGCGCATTCCCGGGATATGCAATGAACAAGGACGCCATGTTGCGGGTTATGCGGAACCATCGTCGGGCTGCCTATGGCGAGTCAAAAGGATATGAAGGTCTTTCCATTCTGCCCGTTCCCCTGAAAGAGAAGGATTGTCCTTTAAGCGGACTTGCGGATGCTGCCAAAGCAGCTTGGGATGAAGCGGTCAGGCTGGGGGAAAAATATGGCTACCGCAACGCCCAAACAACCGTTATTGCGCCTACCGGAACCATTGGCCTGGTCATGGACTGCGATACCACAGGGGTTGAACCTGACTTTGCCATCGTAAAGTTTAAGAAACTGGCGGGAGGGGGTTATTTTAAAATCATCAACCAGATGGTACTGAGGGCCTTAACAGCCCTGGGGTACGCCCCTGACCAAATTAATGACATTATCCGGTATGCCGTTGGACACGGCACCCTGAAAAATGCCCCGGGCATTAACTTTGAAACCCTCAAATTCAAAGGATTTACGGATGACATGTTAAGCAAGCTTAATGAAGGACTTGCCAGCGCCTTTGACATTAAATTCGCCTTTAATAAATATGCGCTAGGGGAAGAATTCTGCAAGACCACTTTAGGCTTTACCGATGAACAGCTGAACGACATTAGCTTTGATATGTTAACCGGCCTTGGCTTTACCAAAACGCAAATTGATGAGGCCAACACCTTTTGTTGCGGCGCCATGACGGTCGAAGGCGCGCCTCATTTGAAAGAGGAGCATCTGCCTGTTTTTGATTGCGCCAACCCGTGTGGAAGGTCAGGCAAGCGGTTCTTGTCTATCGACAGCCATATCCGCATGATGGCTGCCGTGCAGCCGTTCATCTCGGGCGCGATCTCAAAAACCATCAATATGCCAAACAGCGCATCCATTGAAGATTGCAAGCAAGCCTATTTGACTTCCTGGCAACTTTGCCTGAAAGCCAATGCCCTTTACCGTGATGGTTCAAAGTTATCCCAACCGCTCAATACCGCTTTGTTTGAAGAGGAAGAAGCCGAAGAGCTGGTCACCTTGCCCAACACGGAAAAAGCCAAAGTTATCGCGGAGCGCGTTGTGCAGCGCCTGATCGAAAGGGTCAGCCGTACCTCTCAACGAACCAAGTTGCCGAACCGCCGTAAAGGGTATACGCAAAAAGCTTCCGTCGGGGGGCATAAAATTTACTTGCGTACGGGAGAATATGAAGACGGATCCATCGGGGAAATTTTTATTGACATGCATAAAGAAGGCGCTTCTTTCCGGTCTTTGATGCATAATTTCGCCATGGCTATTTCCATTGGTTTACAATATGGCGTTCCCCTGGAAGAATATGTGGAAGCCTTCACCTTTACCCGCTTTGATCCCTCCGGCATGGTAGAGGGCAACCAGGCCATTAAGATGGCCACTTCGATTCTGGACTACATCTTTCGGGAACTTGCGATCACTTACCTGGGGCGCCATGACCTGGCCCATGTTCAAATCGGGGATATGGACTTGCGCCCCGACACTATTGGGGAAACGACGAACTATCCTGCCGTCGTCAATGAAGAAAATCAAACCGCCATATCCCTTCAGGATGAGGTTATCCGGACAGGGACAGGACAGGAAACAGAAAACCGGCCCAGCAACCTTTACGTTCTTCCTGTGCGGGGTGAAGAAACGGCGGTCTGGGCTGCAACAGGTACAGAAGGATTTGTTGTGAACAATCGCAAGCCAGCCCAGCTGGATAGCGTGCGCCGCGCACGGTTGCAAGGATATGAAGGGGATGCTTGCGGAGATTGCGGCAATTTTACGATGGTTCGTAATGGAACCTGTTTAAAATGTAATACGTGTGGCGCAACCAGTGGGTGTTCTTGAAGAAACCTGATTACCCATAATACTCATCTAGATTCTTGGTCCCCCGGGTAACTCCCGCGCCCTTCGTCCTTGAGCGCAGACGTGCAAAGCCGCAGTCAAAGGCGAAAATTGACTGATGAGGTCAAAGAAATAGTTGTGGCCTTAAATTTTAATACTATAATCTGGGGGTGCCCTTGTACGTAGGTATCATCTAAGCTGATACCTACGCGCGAGGGCGAACGGAGATAGAAATGATAACCCGCTCTGCAGTTATCGTGAGAATTGCGGTCCTTTCACAAACCTTCTAGAGTTTTCCCCTTCTCTATTGGTCTAAAAGCATGAGGCGCCCATGGCAAGCAAAGACAAAGCGTTTGAGGATTATGAGAAAATAGCTGATTGGTTTGATGACGTACGGTTACGAGACCTTGTCCTTGAACGGTCATATTTAGAGATGGTTGCTGCTCTCACCAAACCGAATGGCAAGATTTTGGATTTAGGGTGCGGGATGGGTGAGCCTGTTACCAAGTACTTTATCGATAAAGGCTTTCAAGTGACTGGCGTTGACGGTTCCCATAAAATGATTGAGAAAGCGAGGCACTACGTTCCTCAAGCAACATTTCTTGTGTCGGATATACGCTATCTTAATTTAGAAGCAAAATTTGATGCTATCATCTTATGGCACAGTTTGATTCATTTGCCCCATGAGGATCAACAATCCCTCTTTACACGCCTTAAGGCGTTCATAAAGCCAAGGGGTATTTTAGCGTTTACCTCTGGTCATGAAGCCGGAGAAGAATGGAGCAATAATGGGGGGCAGAATTTGTACCATGCATCCTTATCCCCTGCTGAATATCAAGAATTGCTGGAGTCACATCACTTTGATCTGATCACGCACAAAATAAAAGATGCAGATTGTGGTGATTCAACCGTTTGGGTCTCGAAATATCGGGAGAACCAACTTTTTTAAGGTACAATAAAAGGCGCAATAAATGGAACCCATAACACTTACTGGAATCCCTGAGCTTGTTCATGATGCCCATTCCACCACTGTTCCGTCATTGATAGAATTAAGGATTACACCTATTAAAATTTTTGGTAACTTCTTGTGAAACCCACAAGCATAAGAGGTTAACATGCAGAAAAAATACATT
>CAYRJJ010000103.1:0-4941 GCA_964424515.1 uncultured Candidatus Finniella sp.
TATGTGTTCTGCGGCTCTGCGGGGTGTCGCTTCGTGAAGTGAAGCGACATTTTTTGACATGAAGCGACACTAACCCAGGCTGGCTGCGGATTTGGCAGATTTATACCCCGCAAAATGGCTCATTTGCTGGAAATCTCAAATTCGAAAATTTTTCTCCTGCCATAAAAAACAAGGCATTCCTTCATCTTTTAGGGCGCTGCATCCTGCAAACCCGCAGAATATATAGCGTTGTGTCGCTTCGTGGTAAAAAATGTCGCTTCACTTCACGAAGCGACACCCCGCAAAGCCACGGCTGGCATAGAGTTATGCCGCTTGTGTCGCTTGTGTCGCGAGAATCGCATTAACCAGCTTCACAAAACCAATTTGTACATCCCGCAGGCGATCATCATACCCTCCATCATTCTAGTTCTATAGAAGAAGGTGGACTTCTCTCGCGACACAAGCGACATACGCGACATAAACCTATGTGTTCTGCGGCTCTGCGGGGTGTCGCTTCGTGAAGTGAAGCGACATTTTTTACCACGAAGCGACACTAACCCAAGCTGGCTGCGGATTTGGGGGATTTATACCCCGCAAAATGGCTCGGTTGCTGGAAATCTCAAATTCGAAAATTTTTCTCCTGCCATAAAAAACAAGGCATTCATTCATCTTTTGGGATGTCGTATCCCCCAGACCCGCAGAATATATAGCGTTGTGACACTTCATGTCAAAAAGTGACACTTCATTTTTGAAGTGTCACGCCGCAGATCCGCAGCCAGCCTAGCTTTGTGACGCTTGTGACACTTGTGACGCGAGAATCGTATTAATCGGATTCAAAAAACTAGCTCATAAATTCTGCAGGTGATTGTCACACCCCCCTAATTCTCCCCTATAGAAGAAGATAAACTTTTCTCGCGTCACAAGTGTCACAAGTGTCACAACGCTATATATTCTGCGGGTTTGGCGCGTGACACTTCAAAAATGAAGTGTCACTTTTTGCCACGAAGTGTCACAAACCCATGCTGGCTGCGGATTTGGGAGGTTTGAGCCTCAAAAAAATGGCTCTTTTGCTGGGAAGTAGCTCATGCCGCCCTGGGTCTCCTGGCATAGAGAATTTTTCTCTTCTCCCCAAAAAGCAAGGCATTCATTCACTTTTTAGGACGCTGAATCCCGCAGACCCGCAGAATACATAGCGTTGTGACACTTCGTGGCAAAAAGTGACACTTCATTTTTGAAGTGTCACGCCGTAGAGCCGCAGCCAGCCTAGGTTTGTGACGCTTGTGACACTTGTGACGCGAGAATCATATTAACCGGTTTCAAAAAACTAACTCATAGACGTTATCGGCGATCGTCGTACCTCCCTTATTTCTCCCCTATAGAAGAAGATAAACTTTTCTCGCGTCACAAGTGTCACAAGTGTCACAACGCTATATATTCTGCGGGTTTGAGGCGTGACACTTCGCAAAACAAAGTGTCACTTTTTGACATGAAGTGTCACAAACCCAGGCTGGCTGCGGATTTGGGGGGGTGAGCCTTGCAAAATGGCTGATTTGCTGGGAAATAGCTCATGGCAGTAGCATGGCCATGGCGTTATACCTGGTATGGTAATGATAAGGCAGGGCTATCCCCGCTCCCCGCCCCCCCTGGGGCGGCTATGGATGGCTGTCAGGCTACCAGGCGTTGCCTTGCTATATTAAGAAGAAACATAGTATTAGCCTTAATATTTTTGGGTTGTTATTATGACTATCGCCCACTTCAGGCGATGGCCTGATAAATTAAGCCATTATATTTTAAGGGTTTTATGCCCGACAACAACGCCACAAACTCAAAACGTTAGCGCATTGTTAGCAAGCATCTTTAATCGGGCTTTAGGGAAATAGTATTAATGTCTATAAATTCCGTTTCTTTGGCGTTATTTATTGTTGATTGAATATCAATACTTTGCGCTTGCGGGTTGTCTACTATTGTAAACGACGGAATACCTTGTTTACTCTTCATCCACAACTTTAAAAAGGTCTGCTGGTCTTCGTAGGCCAACCCGTTAACGAAACTGTCAATCTTTAAGCTAACCTCTTTGGTTTCCTCTTTGGAAATGGCCACGTACGTCCCGGGTTTCGGGTAAAAAAAGTCCATACAAAGCTTGATCGCCCACGGTTCCTGATTTTTGACGGCTATCTCCAGGGCGATTTCGCCGACCCGCTGGATGTCGTGCCGATGCGTTTTACAAAACTCTTGTAATTCTAGGGAACGGGCATCAATCGCTTTGCGTGCCCGCCCAAAAGGGTTGCCGCTTTGTCCTGGCTTAAAGGGCATTTTTTGGCGCGTCTCCTGCTCAACAACAAAAACAATCCCTATTGTTGCCTATTTTTTAGGCACAGTCAACTAAAAACCACCCGCCCCGCCAACAAAGGCCAAAGACATGAACAAAAAATATTATTACAAAACAACACGTTAGCATATTAAATGAAAAAAATTAAAAAATTTAACTTTTTTTATAAAAAGGGTATGGACTTCCTTTAAAAAGAATCGCATCGTGTGAATGTTTAAACGTATAAATATGTAAATAAAATGAGGTCAAAATGATTAATTTAGAACCCATGATAATCATAACCAATAGAATTTATAGTATCGTCAATACGAAAAATATTTATAATAGAAAAACCCATTTTACATATGGTTGGGGGGATTATCCGTCAAACGTCCTGGATTATTTTCGTGACCAGCAATCGTTGCCTGAAAGCCAGAGATGCGTTGAAAAAGGCGACTATGTTATTTTGTTTCATGACAGGGATACGGGCGCGTTTGGTCATGCCGTATGGAAGGATGAGCCATCTTGCAACCAGCGTGTTTATACGATGGAATGAATCAATTAAAATGAAAACCGTGCCCCGTCTATTTTGACGAAATCAAAATTTTGGAAATGATCTATTTTTAATAAAGACGGGATACGGTCAATGGCCTATTGGGTGAAAGAAGTAATTTTTTAAAACAAATATCCGGTTTATCAAGTGACCAGGCCAGCCTTTGCAGGGTCGAGGGGGTGAGGGAACCAGCTTGCGTTAGGCTCGGCCAACCACAAGGCGCAAGCGGCACGCGGCCATCCGGTATTTTCAGGGGGTAGAGATCAATTTTAAAACGGCCGTTTAAAAAAAATTTATTTTTTTAAAAAAGGGTATGGACTTCCATGAAAAGGAATCGCATGGTGTAAATGTATAAATAAAAGGAGGTAAAAATGATAAATACGGAAATCAAAGAAAATACAACTAATAGAATTTATTTTATCGTCAATAAGAAAAACGTTTTAAAGAGAGAAAAATATTTTAAACACGGTTGGGCGAATCACCCGCTCGATGTCCTGAAAAACTTTTATAGACAAAAAGAGCTGACTGAAAGTGAGAGATCCTTTAAAAAAGGCGACTATGTTATTTTGGCGCATGACAGAGATACGGGGGCGTTTGGCTACTACATTTGGGGCAATGACCCATTTTACAAGCAACGTACTTACACGATGAAATAATGTAATAATTTAAAATGAAAACCGTACCCCGTCTATTTTTATAATACGGTTTTCATTTTATAGAATATCAATTTCGTAAATGATCTATTTTTAATAGATATGAGATACGGTAAGTTATCTATTTGTTGAAAGAAATAATTTTTTAAAATAAATATACAGTTTAAACGTTTTCCTGTTTATCAAGCGAGCCTTATTATGGTCGAGGGGGGCGAAGTTGGTGGTGGAGGGGGTCAACCGCTATGGTTGGCCAACCACGCAACCAACGCCGGAAAGGCCATGAGATGGGCTGGATCAAACGGCTGAAGCGGTTTTTCCGTAAGCGGCGGCGCAAGCGGCACGCGACCATAGCCAACATCCGGTATTTGTTAGGGGGCGCGGGTCAACTTTAAAACGCCGCTTAAATGTTTTTAGGAAGCCGCCTGATACCCTCGATGCCTAAAAACATACCCCACCACCAGAAGACGGCGGAAAACGCTATACGGCCGCATTTGACGCCTTAAAAACGATTTTGTTGGAAATCCTTGCGTTTTTCGGTAGACAAGCCGGCTAAATATCCGATATACTAGGCAAGTAAATAAATTACGCCTGGAAGTAAAGGTTGGCGACCCCATGGGTGACAATATTCTTTCTTTTGACCTGGGTACGACAACCGGATGGGCTATGTGGGAAAACGGCAAGGTTTCCAGCGGGTCGGTGAGTTTCAAGCCCTCGCATTTTGATAGCGGGCATTCCCGCTATACGCGGTTCCGGCGGTGGCTTGGCGCGAATGACAATCGCGCAATTGATGGCGTGGTCTATGAAGCGGTCAGGCGGCACAACGGCGCGATCGCCGCCCAAACTTACGGCGGCTTCATGGCGACCCTGCAAATGTGGTGTGACGCCAGGAGCATTCCTTACGAGGGCGTGGCTGTTGGTACGATAAAAAAATTCGCCACAGGAAAGGGCAACGCCACAAAGACAGCCATGGTAGCGGCAATGGAGAAGCGGGGTCACGAACCCCAAGATCATAACGAAGCCGACGCGCTGGCGTTGCTCTATTGGCGGCTGGAACAGACGAGTCTGGAACAAACGAGCCTGGAAGCGGCAAACCGGAATGAATGGGAAGGAGCCGCTAAATGAGAATAACAAAAACAGAAGCCACACAAGGCAAAGAAACGCTTTACCATATATTCAGGCGGGTAGAAAAATATCTCTGGTTCCAGGACATCGATCCTGGCTTGGCTCGCTTCCGCATGCTTGCCAACCTCCTGTTTTTGAAACTGATGCACGAAGGCGGGAAAGACAGGTTTTGGGAATCTCTGAAAGTTGCGCCCGACAAGGCGGCATGCCTCAATGGGGTTATTCTCCCCGCTTTAGAGGCTCAGTATGACGCGCAAGGCGTATTCTTTGAGACCCACGCCCTGCAAGAAACCGCCATCCAGAAGATCGTGACGGTTCTGGACGGC
>CAYRJJ010000104.1:0-4858 GCA_964424515.1 uncultured Candidatus Finniella sp.
CCTGATAACATCTTTTCTAAAAAAGCTACTTGCTCTAAGCTTGATATTTCAAGAGAGCTAGATAACCAAGCGTTTGTCAGGCCGTTGTTTTTACCCTTATCGCCTGAAAGGTCCTGATTTCCGTAATCAAATTTTGTGACATAATCTTGAATTTTTTTCATACCAAGTTGTTTTGTCAAGACTTGGCTATACCAAACGCAAGACTCTTTCATCCAGCTTTTTGGAGTTTGATCTTCTTTCCAAGCATCACGAAAGTCATCATAGCCTTCTTTAAAAGGCCATACAGGGCGCATTTCATCCACAAGAATCAGAATCAAAACCTATTAAACTAAGCGGTACTTTAAAAGTAGATATAGGGGCATAGCGCTTATCACAATCACCCTCACTTTTTAAAACCTGATCTTTTTCTTTCGCAACAAAGCACGCTTCAGCAAACGCCATATTCGCGGATAACATAATAGAACATAACAATAAAATAACTTTTTTCATAATTAATAAAGGTAAACCTCCGGCTCTGCCCGAGTAACTGCAAAAAGTTTGACTTATCGGGCATGTGTATTGTTTCCTTTCAAATGAGCCGCCCAGGCTAAAAAGAAAGGAAACAAAAATTAATATATAAGACTATGAAAAACTAAGCCATAGCGTTTGGGAATGCAAATATCATTTGGTATTTATTCCAAAATATCGCAATAAAGTTCTTTACGGAGTTTTAAGAAGGCAGATTAGCCCTGTTTTGCGAAAGCTGGCAGAAAACAAGGGATGTCAAGTTTTGGAAGGATACGTGATGGTTGACCATATACACATGCTTATCACCATACCTCCAAAATACCGTGTGTCAGACATAGTTGGATAGATTAAAGGAAAGAGTGCGATTTATGTAGCTCGACACTTTCGTGGAAAAGAGAGAAATTTTACAGGCGAAAGTTTTTGGGCACGGGGTTATTTCATTTCTACGGTAGGTAGAGATGAAAAGGTAATCCGAGAATACATAAAAAACCAGGAAAAAGAGGATATCCGCCAGGATGAACTCAAATTGACATTTAGGTAGAAGCCCCGCCTTGGGCGGCTCAAGTTTCAAGAGCGCTCCATTGGGCTGTGTCTGCGGGACTGAGTCATGAAAAGCGCAACCAGGATTATGGGGAAAAAAGGGGTCCAAAAAAGCTTTTAGATCCCATCTCTCACTTTTTAAGCGTGGTTTACGCTTTTTGCGAAGATGCTGTTTCCTTGATAAAAGGCCACAATCTCTATGGATTTATACAAACTGATGAGTGGTAAGATATTCCCCCCCATTTTGTCCCTCAATCTTGACAGTAGGTTTATACCCTCGTACCTTAAAAATAAGCTCATAAATTTTTAGGTGAATTATAAATATGTCCCTTATCACCCCGTCCTCGGCGCGCCCTCGACCCTTATCCCCCCACCTCCAGGTCTATCGTCTTCAATTGACATCCGTTTTGTCGATTATCCATCGTTTCACGGGCATTTCCTTAAGTTTGGGAACCATCCCGCTGGTTCTTTGGTTGGGAGCGACCGCCATGGGACCTCAAGCCTACTTAACTGCCTCACACTGGTTGTCAAGCTCCCTTGGCATCACAATGATGCTGGGGTGGGCTTTTTGTTTTTACTTCCATCTTGCCAACGGGATCCGCCATTTATTTTGGGATATGGGTTGGGGGTATGAACTGAAGGATGTTTACCGCAGTGGCTGGACGGTCGTGAGCGTCAGCCTTGGACTCACATTGTTGACCTTCTGGTGGATGCTGTAACCATTATGACGCCTTTTCCAACACCCATAGCCCCAGTTAAAGCACAAAGTCCAGCCCATACGAGCGTAGCCCAGTGGCGACGCCAGCGTCTCTCTGGTGCCGTTCTGATTCCATTGGGTATTTGGTTTCTCATAGAGATGCTGCGTCATACCCAGGCGGATTATCACACCGTTGTGACTTGGATAGCGCAACCCTGGGTTAGCGCAACTTTGGCCTTGTTTGTCGGCGCGGTTTTTTATCATGGCGCATTGGGACTCCAGGTCGTTATTGAAGATTATATTTCAAACCCCTTTTGGCAAATGGCGCTGATTATTAAAGTTAAAGCCTTAAGCCTCGTTATGGCTGCTTTGTCCTGGTTCTTCATTATACGTATCGCCATTACCGCTAACGGATAGGATCCATTATGGCAAAAGACTATGCTTTCATTGACCATCAATATGATGTCGTTGTGGTTGGCGCAGGGGGCGCCGGATTACGCGCAACCTTGGGAATGTCTGCAGCTGGATTGAGAACAGCGTGCCTCTCGAAAGTATTTCCAACCCGCAGCCATACAGTTGCAGCGCAAGGAGGTATCGGCGCCGCTCTTAACAATATGGGTGACGGAGATAACTGGCGGTACCACTTCTACGATACCATCAAAGGATCTGACTGGCTGGGAGACCAGGATGCCATCGAATATATGTGCAAAAATGCAGTTCCCGCGGTTATTGAACTCGAGCACTTCGGCGTTCCTTTTTCCAGAACGTCCGAGGGAAAAATTTACCAACGCTCCTTCGGGGGACATACCATCCGTCAAGGAGAGTCTATGGCCAAGCGGGCATGCGCCGCCGCAGACCGGACAGGCCATGCGATTTTGCATACGCTCTATCAACAATGCTTGAAACAGCAGGCTGAATTTTTCGTGGAATTCATTGCCCTTGATCTGATGATGGATGACAAAGGCAGATGTTGCGGCGTTGTCGCCTGGCGCCTGGATGATGGAACGATTCATCGGTTTCAGGCGCACCAGGTTGTTTTAGCCACAGGCGGTTATGGCAGGACCTTTTTCTCTTGCACCTCCGCTCACACCTGTACAGGTGATGGCAATGCCATGGTTTTACGGGCAGGATTGCCATTACAGGATATGGAATTTATTCAATTTCATCCAACTGGAATTTATGGGGCAGGCTGTCTTATTTCAGAAGGCGCCCGCGGAGAAGGCGGATATTTGACCAACAGTACAGGCGAACGCTTCATGGAACGGTATGCGCCCCATGCAAAGGACCTGGCTTCCCGCGATGTCACGAGCCGCGCCGTCACACGAGAGATTCTGGAAGGCCGGGGAGTCGGGAAATACAAGGATCACGTATTCTTGCACCTGGCACACCTGGATCCTAAAGTATTACAGGAGCGGCTACCGGGCATCTCTGAGACGGCCAGGATCTTCGCAAGCGTAGATGTTACCCGTGAACCCATTCCTGTTTTGCCGACGGTTCATTATAACATGGGTGGTATTCCGACAAACTATTTTGGAGAAGTCATCTGTTCTTCAACAGAAGAAGTTGTCACGGGATTGATGGCCATTGGAGAAGCCGCATGCGTTTCCGTGCATGGCGCTAACCGCCTGGGAACAAACTCCCTCCTGGATCTGATTGTATTTGGAAGGGCCGCCGCTCATCGGGCAGCCGAACTTTTGCGCCCCAACACCCCCCATCATCCTTTAAAACCGGGCGAGGGGGAACAAGCCGTTATGCGCCTTGACCGTCTCCGCCAGGCGGCGGGTAAGCGTAAAGCCGGCGAGATTCGTCTCGACATGCAGCGGACCATGCAAACCCACTGTGGCGTGTTTCGCAATGAGGCGCACTTAAGCAAGGGACAAGAAAAAATGGCTCATGTTGTCGATACTTTTCAAGATATCCAGGTGAATGACCGGTCTCTCATCTGGAATACGGACCTGGCGGAAGCCCTTGAGCTGGAAAACCTCTTGCAGCAATCAACAGTGACCCTGGCCTCAGCCCTCAACCGCCAGGAAAGCCGCGGCGCCCATGCGCGGGAAGACTTTCCGGAGCGTGACGATGAAAAATGGCTAAAACATTCTTTAGCCTGGTTAAAGGGCAAGACAGTCAGGCTGGGCGATCGTCCCGTTCACCTGCATACCCTGACAGATGAGGTTACCCCTGTTCTTCCCTCAAAGCGCGTATATTAAGAAAGGCAAAGTCATGGTTCAACTTCGTTTGCCCGAAAATTCCCGCATCAACCCAGGCAAAGTTTATAAAGCGGATGCTCCGTCAACAACGGTTAAAGCTTTTCAAATCTACCGATGGAATCCTGATACGCCCGATAACCCGGCTTATGATACTTTTGAAATTGATATGGCTACCTGTGGTCCCATGGTGCTGGACGCTCTCATCAAAATAAAAGAGGAAAAAGATAGTACGCTCACCTTTCGCCGTTCTTGCCGGGAAGGGATCTGCGGCAGCTGTTCGATGAACATTGATGGCGTAAACACCCTTGCTTGCATTAAACCCGTTGAAGAAGTGAAAGGCGCCGTACGCATTACGCCTTTGCCTCATATGCCAGTCGTAAAAGACCTGGTATCCGATTTAACGCATGCTTATGCCCAGTATGCAGCTTCCCAACCCTGGCTGCAAACAGAGTCCCCTGCCCCGCAAGGGGAACGCCTCCAAAGCGAAGAAGAACGCGCAAAGCTGGATGGATTATGGGAATGTGTTTTATGTTTTTGCTGCACAACCAGTTGCCCGAGTTACTGGTGGAACGGGAACCGTTTCTTAGGCCCGGCGACCTTGCTTCAATCCTATCGCTGGCTCGCTGACAGCCGGGATGAAAATACGGAAGAGCGTTTGAACGATCTCGAAGATCCCTTCAAACTTTACCGTTGCCATACCATTATGAACTGTACGAAGACCTGCCCGAAAGGATTAAACCCTGCCAAAGTTATTGGAAAAATTAAGAAAAAACTACAAGAACGGGGATAGGGCTTGTTTCAATAAGCGACCTAGCGCTCCGTCATGCATAGAATTTAGGATTACAGCTATTAAAATTTTAATGCTTATCCGAAAAGTACCTGTGAGGTAACAGGTTTTGCATGAACA
>CAYRJJ010000105.1:0-4820 GCA_964424515.1 uncultured Candidatus Finniella sp.
TCTCAACGATCGTGGAGCAAACTTACTTAGTACTTATTTTTGATAAATGGTATAACTGACCTCTTGCCGTCTTTCGACTGCGGTCAGGACGAACGGAATGCGGGTTGTAACACCTCATCCGCCGTAACTCGTTGCGACCTTGGGAGCTTTGTCTTTTGCGCTCATCGCGCTGGTAACTACGGGATGTTCAGTGAGCGCCCTCTCTTGTTGGCTGAGATCCCGCAACACATACCCCCGTCCCCAAACCGTTTCAATGTAATCTTCACCCGACAAGGATTCCGCAAGTTTACGGCGGAGCTTGCAAATAAACACGTCAATAATCTTTAACTCCGGCTCATCCATTCCCCCATAGAGGTGGTTCAAAAACATTTCTTTGGTAAGGGTTGTCCCTTTACGTAAAGACAGAAGCTCAACAATGGCGTATTCCTTTCCCGTGAGATGAAGGGGCTTGTCATCAACGCTGGCTGTGCGGTGCTGCAAGTTTACGCTCAACCGGCCTGTGCGGATAATGGACTCCGAATGGCCGCGGGAACGGCGGATAATGGCGTGGATACGCGCCAGCAATTCCGTCTTGTTAAAAGGTTTCGTCAAATAATCATCCGCGCCGAAGCCAAGACCCCGGACTTTATCATCAATTTCACCTAAACCGGACAAAATCAGGATTGGCGTTTTAATTTGCGCCGCCCGCAAGCGCCGTAAAACTTCATATCCGTCCATATCGGGGAGAACCAAATCAAGAATAATTAAATCATATTCATAAAGTTTACCGATTTCGAGGCCATCCTCGCCCAGATCCGTCGTATCACATACAAACCCTTCAGAACGGAGCATAGCTTGTAATGTCTTTGCTGTCGCTGAATCATCTTCGATGAGTAGTACCCTCATTAAAACCTCCCCAAAATGGATATATTAAGATAATCGTAACAAATAATTTTTCATCTAACTAATAGAATATTTTTATTTTTTTTCAATTTTTTTAAGAGTTTGTTTACTATTCTTCTCATCCCAATACTTTTACCATTTCTATATCAAGCTCCCGAAAACCTTTCTCTTTATTAAACAACCCAAAGCCGCCATCATAATCCCAAAGCGTCCAAAGAAGCTTTTCCTCACTAAAAAGGGAAACCATACCCTCACTCCGTTGTTGAACGTAGCTTACAAAAGCTTGCCAGTGAGGATGAAGAATAATGAAGATTCACCCTGGAATCCCATAACCAATTGTTAATAATGTTTTTTTATTTCATCAGGACTTTCGAGCTTGGCGCTTCGCGTCTGCGCTCAAGGACGAACGGAAAGAATCGCATTAATCCAAATCCGCCAGCAGGGTCGCATTTCCGCCGGAGGCGGTGGTGTTCCGGGTGAAGGTCCGCTCTACCGTAAACCGCGCCAGATAATTAGGCCCGCCCGCTTTCGGGCCTGTCCCCGAAAGTCCCTCCCCGCCAAAGGGTTGAACGCCAACCACAGCACCGATCATGCTCCGGTTAATATAGAGGTTCCCAACGCGCGCCTTCTTCCGGACCCGTTGAACCGTTTCATCAATGCGGCTATGAACCCCAAGCGTCAGGCCATAACCTGTCTCATTGATCTGATCAATAACTTTGTCTAACTCAGAGCCTTTGAAACGGACGACATGCAAGAGGGGCCCAAAAATTTCCTCCCTCATTTGTTTAGCAGTCGTTAATTCCCAGGCTTGGGGCGCTAGAAAATGGCCTTGTTGATGAGTGTCAGTCAGATTTACCCGGTAAATAAGGCGGGCTGTTTCTTTTAACTTTTCTTCATAAGCTTGTAAGCTTTTCAGCGCTTCAGGATCAATAACGGGACCAATGTCTGTTGAGAGCAGGGCTGGGTCCCCTACGGATAATTCAGCCATTGCTCCCTTTAACATCGTCAAAAGACTGTCCGCAATTTCTTCCTGGATAAATACCAGCCGTAAGGCTGAACAACGTTGCCCCGCGCTTTGGAAGGAAGAAGCAATGATATCCTGGATCACTTGCTCGGGTAAAGCCGAAGAATCCACGATCATGGCATTCATTCCCCCTGTCTCGGCAATCAGCGGGACAATCGGGGCATTTTCGCGGGAAAGAAGGGTTTTGGCAATCGTTTGCGCTACGGATGTGGAGCCGGTAAAAGCAACCCCCGCCGTTCGCGCATCCCGCATCAACGTGTCCCCCAATACGCTTCCCTTGCCCGGGAGATAATGCAGCGCATTTCCAGGAACTCCGGCCTGATGAGCCAGTTGAACCACCCGGTAAGCAACCAGAGGCGTTTGGTGGGCAGATTTTGCGATGACGCAATTTCCAGCGGCAAGGGCGGCCACTATTTGGCCTGTAAAAATAGCTAACGGAAAGTTCCAGGGGCTGATGCAAACAACCACGCCCCGTCCATGAAGGCTTAATTGGTTGATCTCTCCGGTCGGGCCGGGAAGGGAGAGAGGAAAACCCATCAAACGGCGTCCTTCCGCCGCGTAGTACCGGCAAAAATCAACAGCTTCACGAACCTCAGACACCGCATCGGGCAGGGTCTTGCCCCCCTCATACGCCAGCAGCGCGATCAACTCTTCCCGGTGATTTTCTAAAAGCTCCCCCAGGCGCTCCACCTTTTGCGCCCGGAATTCTACAGTCGTTGCGCTCCATTCTTCAAAAGCCTTATGGGCGAGGGTCATGGCTTGCGCCGCCAGTTCTTCAGAGGCGGCCCAGGCTTGGCCAATAACTTGATAGTGACGGGCGGGATTGACCATCTGTACCGGCTCACCCAGCCGGACATCCTTGCCGGAAATAAGAGGAGAGGAGCGCCAAGGGAAATGATGAGGCATGGCCAGGGCAATCGCCTCTATTTTTTTAGATAAGCCATTGATTTCCGAAAAATCATTCAGGTCAATTCCCAGGGAGTTTTGCCGTTGGGGACGCAATAAATCCACAGGCAAGGGAATTTTCGGGTGGGGGATTACCTCAACAGACCGCGCTTCTTCAATGGGATCAGCGATCAAAGCATCAATGGGCACAGACGGATCATAAATCTTATGCACAAAAGAAGTATTCGCCCCATTTTCCAGCAACCGGCGAACCAGATAGGCCAGTAAGTCCCGGTATTCCCCGACCGGCGCATAGATGCGGCAAGGAATATTTAATTCTTTTCCTTTCACAATTTGGCTGTGAAGGGACTCCCCCATCCCGTGAAGCCGCTGAAATTCAAATTCTGCGCCCTCTCCCGCCAGTTCAAGGATTGTCGCCACCGTGCGGGCATTATGGGTCGCAAACTGTGGATAAACAGCCTCTGGCGCGGCAAACATTTTTTGGGCGCATATTTGGTAGGATACGTCCGTAAAGACTTTGCGGGTAAAGACGGAGTACCCTTTCAGACCTCTTTCCTGGGTCCGTTTGATTTCCGAATCCCAATAGGCCCCCTTCACCAACCGGATACATAAGCGGCGTTTGTGGCGTCTGGCCATTTCAATCAGGTAATCAATGAACAGTGACGCCCGCTTCTGGTACGCCTGTACCGCAAGCCCAAACCCACTCCAGCCTTTCAGGGTATCATGAGCTGAAATGAATTCAATAATTTCTAAAGAAAGGTCGAGCCGCTCTGACTCTTCCGCATCAATGGTCAGGCCGATATTGCGTTCTTTCGCCAGAAGCGCCAAATGCAAAACGAGAGGAATGAGTTCTTGACGGACACGCTCACTTTTCGCAAGCTCATAGCGGGGATGAAGAGCTGAAAGCTTGATGGAAATACCGGGTTGCGCGAAAATATTGCCTTCCCTTTTCGTTTGGCCAATTTTTTCAATGGCTTGCGTATAAGCTTGATAATAACGGTGTGCATCTTCTTTCGTGCAAGCCGCTTCCCCTAACATATCGTAAGAATGGTAATACCCTTCTTTTTCAGCCAGTTTCGCCCGTTTCAAGGCGTCGTCAATTGTCTCACCCATCACAAATTGATGTCCCAGAATTTTCATGGCTTGAGCAATGCTTTGCCGGATAAGGGGTTCGCTGACCCGCCGGGTTAACCCGCCCAGCGCCTCCAAAAAACCTTTACGCTCCAACCCCCAATGCATCAGATGATCCGCTGTAGCCAGCCCAAAATGGGTGAGTTTCGCAAAAAAAGTCCCTTCCTCCGTCCCGTCTCGGGCAAGCCGTTTTCCCCACTCAACGGAACTGATTTTATCGCGGATCAGCCGCGTTTTCGTGTCCTTGTCCGGTATACGCAACAATGCTTCCGCCAAACACATGAGCGCAAGCCCTTCCTGGCTATTCAAATCATAAGTTTGAAGGAAGGTTTCGATGCTGAAACGATCCCGTTTTTGCGCCCTTGCCCCTTCAACAAGGGCCCGGGCCTTCTGTGAGATGCGCATTGATTGTTCGGGGGTCTGGTGAACTTGATTAAGAAGGGAAGCGACAACTTGCGCTTCTTCCCGGCGGTAAAAATCATTGAAACGGGGGGGAAGGCCAAAAGAATTGACGGCAAGATCCAGGCCAGGGGGCGAAATTATTGCGTCTTTAAGAGACTTCTTATCCTTTAGCTTTGGTTTCATGCCGTTTCTCCCTGGAAGACCCAATCCAGAAGATGCTTTGGTTTTTATGGATTGCTTCCCCTTCCCTACGCCGGGAACCGTAATGACTTAGGCTTATTATGTCATTACAAGGAGCGTAAGCGAAGAAGCAATCCAGGCATCTTCAAATCATTTAAGTATAAACTGTAGCAAGATTGATAGCTTTACCCAATTGATTTTCTGGTTTTTGGGGATTTTTTCTGACTTTATGAAAATCATCTAGTGTTTCGTCATTTTTTAATTTGAGGATATACTGACTTTAGCTTACGCCTTG
>CAYRJJ010000106.1:0-4736 GCA_964424515.1 uncultured Candidatus Finniella sp.
GCTACACAATCAACTCTTACGCCTTCACTCCATACTTACGCAGCACGTCTAGTATAGATATAAAAGATGAAAAGTTTTTGGCTTTATTAAATGTTTTTGCAGAAATGGGCAAAGAAGCTCTTGTCTCCCTTAAAGACCAGATTGAGCTATATCCAGAGATGTTTAGCGACGGTTATTAAGCAAGCTCTACAGTTAAAAAGGGCAACTTCATGATTTCGCGTCTACGTTTCCCTTTTTTGCAATCTCTGCGGCTAATTATTGCAGGATGTCCATGCTCAATTCCGTCATTTCCCATACTTCCTCGAAGGGCTGGTCCTTCCTGATCATCTGTTTGGGGCAACCTCTCCCGGCTTCCTGGTGCCACCTACCTGTTTTTTCGTATCCTCGGGGGTATTATTTAGGCGCTGCCTGAATTCATGATCCGTCCAAAGGAGTCCGCTTTCAGGCTGGCCCCTCCCACAAGGACGCCGTCCACATGAGGAAGGGAAAGAATATCAGCGGCGCTTTCGCCCGTCACGGAGCCGCCATAAAGTAAAGGTATCGATTTTTTTATGGCCATATGAAGGGCGTTGTGCATCTCAACAATCTCTTCTCGGGAAGCTGTTAAGCCGGCCCCGATCGCCCAGACGGGTTCATAAGCGATCAGGGTATTGTGTGGCGTTGCCGACGGCGGTAAACTGGCCTGAAGTTGCTGAATTACAGCAGGAATAGCATGGCCGGACTCTCTTATGCTCAGGCTTTCCCCAACACAAATAATAGCTGTCATGCCTACATCCTGGGCAGCGCTGGCTTTAGCCTTCACGACAGCATCCGTTTCTGAAAAGAAAATGCGCCGTTCAGAATGTCCCACAATAACGGCCTGGCAACCCATGTTGGCCAGCATAGCCGCGCTGACTTCTCCGGTAAAGGCGCCGTGCGGGGCCGTATGGCAATTTTGGGCGCCGAGGCGGGCTGATGCCCCGCTTAAGGCGGCGCCAAGAGAAGGTAAAAAAGGAAAAGGGGGGCAGATGATGATTTGATGGGGCGTTGTGGCAAGGGCGCTTGCCAGGGAAGGGATAAATGTTTCAATAAAGGCAAGGGAGCCGTTCATTTTCCAATTTGCGACAATGATTTTCTTCATTTGTTTTCTCCTTATTATTCAATTTATCGTACCAAAAACCATTGCATTTGCTTAGTGCATTTATTAGAGTATGGGTAGTTTTTTATATCCCTGTTTCCGCTTGACGCGCAAAGTTTTTATGCGGCTGGGGCAAGGGTGGCAATAAAAAACCGATTTGATTTTGATATTGTCGCCTATTGAGTGAGTTGTAAGAATCCATGCTTCAAAAATTACGTGATCAGTCCAGACGTTGGTATATTAAGGCTCTCTTTGGCCTTTTGGTTGTTAGCTTTAGCATATGGGGGGTTGCGGATATCTTTGTAAATTATGTGAATATGCGCCCTGTTGCAACAGTTGACGGGCATAACATTACCCAGGAAGAGTTTTCCACGCGTCTGCAAAATATGCTGGGTAAAGCCCAGGAGCTATCAAAAGGGCAGCTTAATTCTGAACAAATTATGAAGTTGGGAATTCCTCAAAAGATTCTCGATTCTTTAATTGACCAGGCATTGATTATGGCGGATGTCAAAAAACGCCATCTGATTGTGACGGATGCCGCTGTACGCCGTCATGTTCAAAACATACCCGCTTTCTTGAATGAACAAGGAGCTTTCGATAAACGGGCTTTTGATTACTTGTTGCATAACAATCATATTACGGAAGCTCAATTTATTGCGGATATTCGGGCGCAATTGCAGCAACAGCAGCTTTTTGGGGCTTTAATGAGCGGTATGCGCCTTCCAAAGACTTATGTTGACCTTCTGTTCAAAGGATTCTTTGAACAGCGCGTCTTTGCTGTTGTCACCATTCCTTTTAGTAAAATGGTTGTCAAAGACACGCCTCGGGAAAGTGATCTGGAAAAATTTTATCAAGCGAACCAGGCGCAATTTACCCTTCCTGAAATTCGTACCATTACGTTGCTGGAAATTGACCCCAAGCTGTTAAAGGATCGGGTAACCATTATGCAAGATAAATTGCAGGAAGAATATGAGCGGCGAAAGGCTGAGTTTGAAATTGCGGAAAAGAGGGAAGTAAAGCAAATTAATTTCAGGGATGAGGAAACAGCAAAAAAAGCCATTGAATCCTTGAAAAAAGGACGCCCCGTCCCTGCAGTCGGCCGGGATTTTTCTGCTGAGTTTAAAGATTTGGGTTTGGTTACGAAGCAACAATTACCTGATTTAGTGGCGGACCGGCTGTTTGAGTCTGAACTGGGCCAAGTTACAGGACCGGTTTCAACCCCATTTGGATGGCAAGTCTATATTATATCTAAAATTGAACCAAGCTTTACCAAGTCTTTCCTGGAAATGCGGCCTCAATTGGAATCTGACCTGAAAACGCAACTGGCAGGCGATCAAGTTTATGAATTGAGGAATAAAGTAGAGGACGCTTTGGCTGGTGGCGCAACGTTGGCTGAAATAGCCAAAGAGCATAATTTTAAAATTCAGAGTATAGAAGCCGTGTCCAGGTCTGGACAAAATATAAATGAAAAATATGTTTTGCCGGAAGCTGGTAGAGATGAACTTCTTGAGCAAATTTTCTCTTTGCCTGAAAAATCAGATAGCGCGGTGATTGATACGAAAGAAGGAGTTTCTTATGTTGTTCATATAGATGCAATTAAGATGACCCACGTGCCTGCCTTTGCAAATATTAGGGACAAAGTTTTAAAGACATGGATACACAGCAAGCGCTTTGATTTGTGCGTTCTTGTCGCTCAACAACTCGTAAAAGATGCGCGGTCAGTTTCAGATCTATCTCGATTGGCCTTGAGCCGGAAGCTATCGATTAAGATGCTGGAACCTCTCAGTCGTGTGGATTCTGAAAGGGATGAAAAAATTCATAAACAGTTTACGCCGCGTTTGATGAGCCAGATGTTTGAAGTCGCAACGGGAAAGGCCGTATTTGGGGTAACGCCGGATCAGACAGACAACGGCGGAATTCAGGTTGTTATGTTGCAAAAAGTACTCCCCTTTAGCCAGAAGCCATTGCAGGAAAAGAGGGAACAAATGGAGAAAAAATTATCTGAGTTAGCCTATCAGGATGCCTCGATTCTCTATGTGAAGAGTTTACGGTCTCAAAGCAAAGTCTCAATAAATGAGCCAGTCTATCAAGCCATGATAAGTCGCGAATAAATATATTTGAAAAATGATCTTAAGTTTAGGGATTTTTTGGGAGGTTAATTTATGGTTATAACGCTGTCTTCTTGTACGCCTGTGCCTGAAAGCCCCTTGCCGGACTATGTTGTCGTAAATTTGGCGACAAATGAAACGCCGGCTATCCTGACGACGCCAGCCAAAAAGTTATCTTTTCCTTTAATGCCTGAAGACATGAACGACATTAAAATTTTAGAAGCAAAATATGAGAGGGAAAAGAATTGCGCGGGGCTTGCTGCTCCCCAAATTGGCATCGCTAAACAAATTATTGTTTTTGCGGCTCCCGAAAATCCCGACATAAAAAAATGGCGTTCCGATTTTACACAAACTATGGATAAAACTATTTGGATCAATCCTTCTTATGTGGGAATGGGAACAGACAAGAATGAAGATTATGAGGGTTGTTTTTCCGTTCTTGAAATGGCTGGCCCTGTAAAGCGTTATAAAAGCATCCGGTATCAAGCTTATACGGTTACAGGGGAATTTGTTGAGGGAAAAGCGGAAGGGTACCTTGCCAGGATTATTCAGCACGAATCAGACCATATTCATGGAAAACTGTTTATTGATTATGTCTCTGAAAATCAATTCATAAAAATGGAAGATTACCGGAAAAAAAGGGCTGAAGCCATAAAGAAAGCAGAGCAGGCGCTAACAAGCTGAAAGGTATGATTGGCCTCAAAAAAGCGCCATAGAACCCATAAAAAGACGGGTTCTATGGTCAATCTATTTTTACTTACCTTGCAGGTCTATCTTGTAGAGCCTTAAGCGTGCTTTCAAGATTATGGGTTTGAGTTTCCAGGGCGGTTTTATGACGCCCTAAATCTTCCATTTCCTTTTTTATAGCAGCAGTACATAAGTCGTTGTTTACAGAATGTATCCCGGCGCTCTTGGCAGGCGGCTCTGCTGGCAGAAGAGGAGCATGGGGCGTATTCTCTGCCTTAGCTGTTAGCCCCAGGCACTTGGCCATGGGAGTTTCATACAACATGCGATCTTTCTTTTCTGAATCTTTTTCCATGCGGAATTCTTTGCTGCTGCTGCTCATTTGAAGGTTTGCAACATGCTTCCATGTACTATCGTCTTTACAAATCTTCTGACAATCCACTGCGATATTCTTCTGATCACAAGGACCAGGGGACTTACAAGTATTTGTGCAAAAATCAAAAGGATTAATGCCGAGAGCTGCAGCGTCGCTTGCTGAAAACAAAAAAGCTAAGACAAAAAGTAAAATTCGTCGTATGAGGGGAATAAATTGTACTTTAATCACCGTATGAATACTCCTCTAAATAGTATTGATAGAATATAACCATATACTATTAAATCAAATAAGTATTAATAAATCGTTATGATTATTTTTTATGTAATATTTTTAAGTTTAGGATTATTTTTCATTTGGCTGTACTTTTTCGCCTGATGCATTATAAATCTCTAACTTTTTTAGTAATTGCTCACCCCCCCTAGTGTAGCGATGCGGATTTACCTGTGGCAAA
>CAYRJJ010000107.1:0-4714 GCA_964424515.1 uncultured Candidatus Finniella sp.
AGAGCATACCATAGCGGGAACTCAATTCACAGGTACTTTTCGGATAAGCATTTAAGTTTCCTTAAGCATTTCTTGCATTTCTTCCACCGTATTCGGGTAGATTTCCTGAATGCCTATCAGAACCTTGTATTAATGGAGTCAGATTCAGCTGTAAGCCAGCCGCTTAAGGAAGCCTTTCTTGCGTTGCGGCAAGCCGCAGAAAGCGAAGCTTAATAAATCAGACTTATAAAAACCTCCTGTTTTTAGAAGACAGCTTGAGAAAAAAATAAGGGTTTTCCGCCAGTCGCTATTGAATAAAGAAGGTCAAATTGTCGCCATTTGAAACGGGCTATTGAGTCCCTTTAGCCGAGTAGCGTACACCTGATTTCAGCCAATCATCCTGTCAATAAAATTTTAAAGAATGAGGGTTTCCATGAAGAAAACAGAATCTCCTGAAATTTCAGCAAAAAGCACAAAAGACCAAATTTTTTCAGCCTATAACGAGGTGTTACAAAAACTTAATGAGAAGCAAGCGGAAATTCCCCAGGAAATAAAAAAGAAACAGGAGGAGAAAACCATTATTACAAAAGCGGCGGCTCAGTCTCCTGATACAATTGTCTCTGATTTAAGCCTGATCAAGTTAAAGACTCTGAAGCAGCTTGACGGGCTTTCGGAGGAATTATTGGGAGAATTTCAAAAATTGTCTGACATCCGTCAAGCCATTTCTTCGGAACAAAACCATCTGGAGGAGCTTTATCAAATTAAAGAAACAGCCCATACATTAGCGGCTCTTTTCCAGGCTCATGTTGAACAGAAAGAAAAGCTCTCTCAGGAAATAACCTATCAAAAACAAAATTTTGAAGACGCCATGGCTTCCCGGCAAACGCATTGGAAAAAGGAAAACGAACACCTTGAGCGTGAATTCCAGGAGAAAAAAGAAAAACAGGAAAAGGACCGGAAACGCGAAGAGGAAGATTATATTTATCATCGGGAACTGCACCGCCGCAAGGAAATGGATGAGTATGAGTCCAAAAAGGCAGGGCTTGAAAAAGAGTTAGCTGAAATGAAAGAAGATCTGCAAAAGCGGGAAATGGCTGTCACTGAAAAGGAAAAAGTTTTGCTGGAATTGCAGTCTCAAGCCGATCAATTCCCGGAAGTCCTCAAGAAAGCGGTAACGGAAGCGGAAGACAAGCTTCGCGCCCAACTTCTCCAGCATCATGATTTTGAATCACAAATCAGCCAGAAGGAACAGGAGGGGTTGATCAAACTAAATGCAGCTCAGATAGCTTCCTTGCAAGGCAAAATTAAAGAACAGGACCTGTTGATCAAAGAACTCAGCCAGAAAGCTGACCAGGCTAGAGAGAATGTTCATTCCATTGCTTGCCGGGCGCTTGATGCCTCTTCACAGCGTTTTGCGGTGCCCATGGTTGCTAGTATGGACGACAAGCCCGCGTCCACGCATCAGAAAGGCTTCTAGGGCGCGTGTCATCAATTGAAGGCTTTTGTTTCGCATATCAACCTGCCCGCCGCCGTTTACCTTAAGCAAAGATAAAATAGGGGATGTTGATGATTGTATTTGAAAAATAATCATGCTATAAACTGGGTTTATGGCTTAATAAACCAAAATTTTTACGGGAAGGAGTTGATCATTCGTGAAAGTCGATGTACGTGATAACAATATTGACCAGGCTTTACGTGTTTTAAAAAAGAAAATGCAACGTGAAGGAATTTATCGGGAAATGAAGTTACGCCGTCACTTTGAAAAGCCTTCTATCCGCCGTGCGCGGGAGAAAGCAGAAGCGGTGCGCCGTTTCCGGAAATTGATGCGTAAGCGCTGGGAACGTGAAGGGTATTAGGGCATTTCATTAATTGAACGATTTTGTGGCGAAAATGGCGGGTTTTGAGAACCGTATCACAAGAATACATGAAAGCGTATTTTTAGAAACGGAAGCGCAAAAAACCGTCATGTGTAGTCCAAAAACCGATTATTCATTAATGACACGCCCCGGTTTAATTCCTTCTTTAGAAAAGTAACCAATAAAAAAAAGAGGGGGCTTGTTGTCCCCTTTTTTCATAGGGCGTGTCATCAATTGAAGGATTTTATGGCGAAAATGGCGGGTTTTGAGAACCGTATCGCAAGAATACATGAAGGCGTATTTTTAGAAACGGAAGCGCAGAAAACCGCCATTTGCCGTCCAAAAGCCGATCATTGATGAACGCCCTAGGGAAATGAGCCAAAGGGAAATGAGCCAAAGGAGAATAAGCTATTAAGAAAAAGCAACAAACGCCTTTATCCTCTGAAGAGCTGTGCGCCCTCGTTATAAAGATTTTAGATGATAAGAAGGCAGAAAATGTGGTCACCTTGAATTTGGTTGGTAAGACCTCTATTACCGATTATATGATCATTGCCAGTGGCCAATCCGCACGCCAGGTTGGAGCAATGGCGGAAGCCCTCTACGCCGAACTCAAAGCCCAGGGGATTCGACCTGTTATGGAAGGCATGCCTCAGTGTGATTGGGTTCTTGTAGACGGGTTTGATGTGATTATACACATTTTCCGTCCGGAAGTCCGCACATTCTATAATTTGGAAAAAATGTGGGCTGTCGAATTGCCTGAGTCTGCATCTTCACAACGATAGCTGTCCATGAAACTCACCCTCTTGTGTGTTGGGGCTTTAAAAACAGGCCCGGAAAAAGATCTTTTGGATCAATACCACGCGCGTTTGTCGTGGCCTTTTGACATGCGGGAGGTTGTTTGCCGTAAAAAGGGTTCATCTATTCAAGTGAAAGCCTGGGAGGGAGACCTTTTGCTTCAAGCCATCGAATCCGGTACGGTTGTCATTGGCCTCGATGAACGGGGAACATCTCTTTCAAGCCTTGAGTTTGCGCAAACCTTAAAAAATTATCAGGGTGAAGGCGTTAAATCCCTGAGCTTTGTCATCGGGGGAGCTGATGGCTTGAGCGCTCCCGTTCAAAAGCGATGCCAGCGTCTCCTTTCCTTTGGCCGTATGACGTGGCCTCATCTCCTGGTACGGGGCATGCTGGTTGAGCAAATTTACCGCGCCCAGCAAATCCTCATTGGCCATCCTTACCATCGGGCGTGAAGTTGAGGAACAAAAGATAGAGATTTATTCCTTTAGCAGCTTGAGAAATGAAACCAGGGCAACGCCATACCGGCGCTGGTCGATGAGCGCTGCGCCTGGAGGTAGGCTTAACCCCCTTTTGGCGGATGTTTCTAAAATAATAAGGGTTTGGGACTGGATCCAGCCCTGATTACGCAAGGCGGTCAGGCAAGGGTCTTCTATCATTTGATCATAGGGCGGATCAAGAAAGACAAAATTGGCGGCTTGCCCTGCTTTGGGCGGCTTTGTTGCATCTCCCATAATAACTGTACAGTATGATTCAACGCAAAGGTTAGCGATATTCTCCTTTAAGGCGCGCACCGCCTGGAGATTCCGCTCCAAAAAAGTTACGTGGCCGCCGCCACGGGACAAAGCTTCAAGCCCGAGTGCGCCGCTTCCCGCAAAGGCATCTAAAATATGGGCGCCGTCAAGGGGGTTACCTTCTAAAGCGGAGATCATGTTAAATATAGATTCGCGCGCGCGGTCTGATGTCGGGCGCGTTGTTGGAATGGAGGGAGCCAGCAACCTTCGGCTGCGAAATTTTCCGGCAATAATACGCATGTCCTGATAAAAACCTACCTCATAATGGCGTATGAGGTAGGTTCTATCATCAATTTTTAATTTATAAAAGGTTCTTTTAGGTTAAGAACGTAATCTTGTTTATGGTATCAAAGGTAACGACCGCTCCATTGACGTTATTGGTAAGGGTTCCGCTCAAGGTCTGGCCTGTGTGAGCGACCCACGTGCCATCCGCCATATGGTCGGCAGCGGCTGGGTTAGAGACGTTGATCGTCCAGGTTTGAACATCCTGACGCCCGATTAATCCAATCACATTCTCTGTGCTGCTTGCATTTCCATGAACGGTATCCGCTCCCTTGCTGACGTATTCGAAGCTGCTGGTTACGTCCTGATTCGTAAGGGCAACGGGGTAAGTCGTGTTGCCTTGTATGCCCTGGCTCGCTACGGGGTATTTCAGGTCATTGAAGACAAACAGGTTATCCCCCACGCCGCCGAAATAGGTCGCATTCCCTCCTCCGTCAAAGAAGGTATTATGAGCCTGGTCACCCCCTGTAAGGGTAACCCCATTGCCCCATTCAGCGTACATGGTATTTGTGGAATCATTTCCTCCATTCATCGTAACCATTCCTCCCCCAGCATACATCGTGTTGACGGAGTTCATATTTCCACCATCAATCGTCGCATCTCCACCACCACCATAGATAGTATTGATGGAGCAGTCACCGCCAATCAAGTGGTTTGGGCCTGAGCCGCCATAAAGATCATTGACGGAATGAAGCCCTCCCTTGATCAGATCTTGTCCAGATTCAGAATATATGATGTTGGTTGCATCGTGCCCGCCTGTAACCGTATCATTTCCAGCTCCTGCATAGATCGTATTAATAGTCGCATCTTTTCCAAGCAAGCTGTCATTGAGTACAGTGCCAAAAGCCGTATTGGTGAGAGCGCCCGCGGGAGCGCCAGGCGGCGTGGAACCACAATGGCAACCACAGGTTGGTTCATCCGTCGTACCATTGATGGTAACCGTCAAGGTCGAAGAGGTCGTCCCGCCATGGCCGTCGCTCACCTGATACGTAAAGCTGTCCGTCAACTTCT
>CAYRJJ010000108.1:0-4638 GCA_964424515.1 uncultured Candidatus Finniella sp.
AATAGCCTTCCACCTCCTTATATCATACTTAGCGTTCTTTTGTTAGATGTCTCTACATACCGACGACTTTAGGCGGGGATCGTTGATTTATTCTTATCGCAGGGTATCACACATAAGTATTAACTGAAATTATCTTACACTTCCTAACATGATAACGTTCAATCAGATTAACAAAATCTACCTTTGACGCAAGGACAAATTATGATAAAATTCCCCTTGTAACAAGGGAAGGAAGTCATCGTGCTGTATATCAAGAGAAATAAGCTATGGGTCGCCATCTTCCTGGGCGTTTTTGTGGCGGGGCTTTACATGGGATGTTTATGGGAAAAAACTTCTTATGAGAGGCAGATGGCTGAGAAAATTCAAGGGACTGTTTTTGGAGGAATGGAGCGTATATCCAAAGCTGACCATCTTCAGGAAGGGTCTAAAGAGAAAGAGGAAGCGCTAGAGCTTCAAAAAATTATGAAGAAACTTGACCGCATAACAAAGCAGCTTGATACGCTCATAACCCTGAAAAATGAAGAGAACCACGTCAATAATGATACTCTTCATCCATCTGGAGGGGTGATAGAGAATGTTTCGCCTTCGGCGCCTTTAAAGCCATCTGAAGAGAATCATGTGGCTTTAAAGGAGGGGCAGCTGCAAGAGCGGAGCAAAGAGTTCGATGATTTTTTTAAAAAAACTTTCCCTTAGGCAAGGAGAGAAGAGTCAATCAATGATACAAGAGAAAGAGCTTGCCCGTCGTCAATGAAAAACCTCTTTTTCATTGACGGCAGGTAGCTTCAGAAATATTCCCTCTATTCTCAAGCCCTGGAAACTGAGATAATAAATTAATTAAAAATTATACTGATAAGTTAGCCCACTCATGCGTCGTTACAGAAAAGCTAAAATTGTTGCTACATTAGGCCCTTCAAGCTCCTCCCCTCAAATTGTTTCAAGTTTATTTTCCGCTGGCGTGGATGTTTTCCGGCTCAACTTTTCTCATGGGTCTCATGAAGTCCATCAGCAATCTATTCAAATTATCCGGGCATTAGAAAAGGAAGCGGATCGTCCCATTGGCATATTAATGGACCTTCAAGGGCCAAAACTGAGGGTTGGCAAATTTGCCGACCATCGCATAACATTAAAGCCGAAAACTTTATTCCGGCTTGATATGGACGGAACGCCGGGCGATGAACACCGCGTAAACCTGCCTCACCCCGAGTTGTATTCCTGCCTGGAGAAAGGAACCGATCTCCTGCTCGATGACGGAAAATTGCAATTGCGCGTCTTGTCATGGGGAGATGACTTTATCAATACGGAAGTCATCACTGGCGGTAGTTTATCTGATCGAAAGGGACTGAATGTTCCAGGAGTTATCTTGCCGATTTCTTCCCTGACGGCAAAAGATCAAATAGACCTGGCTTTTGGATTGACTCAAGGGATAGATTGGGTCGCCTTATCATTCGTACAGCGCCCTGAAGATATACGAGACGCCCAAGAATTGATTAAAGGACAAGCCAGAATTATCGCCAAACTGGAAAAACCTATGGCCATTCAGCGCCTTCAGGAAATTATTGATTTAGCGGATGGCGTCATGGTCGCCCGGGGAGATTTGGGCGTTGAAATGGCCCCTGAAGACGTGCCAAGCATTCAAAAACGAATCATCCGCACATGTCGGGAGGCGGGAAAGCCGGTTATTGTCGCAACGCAGATGCTCGATTCCATGATTCTTAACCCCTCTCCCACGCGGGCGGAAGCATCCGATGTCGCAACAGCTATTTATGATGGCGTGGATGCGGTCATGCTATCAGCCGAATCCGCTTCAGGTAAATACCCCTTAGAAGCCGTGTCTATGATGGACCGGATCATTATTCGGGTGGAACAAGATGAAATTTACGCGCAAATGCTGGAAGCTACCCGCCCTCAACCCCATCCTCATGTAACGGACGCCATTACGACAGCAGCGCGCCATGTAGCCCATATCATCGATATTGCAGCCATCGTAACGTTTACGGAGTCAGGCGCGACAACCCTTCGGGCAGCGCGGGAACGACCCGCCGTACCGATCATTGCCGCCACGCCTGCTTTGACCACAGCACGCCAGTTATCCCTGGTTTGGGGAACCCATCCCGTCTTAATGCCAGATATTCACAAGTTTTCAGAGATGGTTAACAAGGGATGTCAGGTGGCGTTTGACCAACAATTTGCACGGCAAGGTGAACTGATTATCATGATTGCCGGTGTCCCCTTTGCCGTATCGGGGGGTACAAATATTTTGCGAATTGCCAAAATTGAAAATTTTTCGGAGGAGAGTTAAAATATGACCATACCATCTGCTCAAAACCCAAACCAAGCTACAAAAATACAGGAAGAGGCCCTGCCTCGATGGGATTTGACGGATTTTTACGCCTCCTTAAAAGATCCTCAAATTCAAGGAGATTTAGACCGCGCAAATTCAATGGCAAAAAACTTTGCTGTTCAGTATGAGAAAAAATTTACCCCGGCAGGCTCATTAACGGGCGCCTGGACAGGCAGTGAGGTCAATCGGGCGATTCAAGAGTATGAGAAGATTGATGAACTATTAAGCAAGCTGATAAGCTATGGTTATTTGTTGTTTGCGACAAATGTCAACAATCCCCTTGTCCTGCAGTTTTTTCAAATGATCCAGGAACAGTCTACAGCCATCTCATCCCAACTTATTTTCTTTACCCTTGACCTGAACCAAATTGAAGATAATGCGCTGGAAAAAGCTTATCAGGAGAGTCCGGAACTGGCTACCTACCGACCCTGGATTGAGAACGTGCGCCTGTTCCGCCGCCATCAATTGTCCGCAGATTTAGAAAAACTTTTACATGAAAAGTCCGTCACGGGACGCAATGCCTGGGTGCGCTTATTTGAAGAAACCCTGGCAGGGATAAAATTCCCTGTGGATAACCAGGAAATGGCCCTCGCGGAAGTATTGAACCGCCTGGGACATAAGGATGCCAAAATCCGGCACGAAGCTGCTCAAGCCTTATCAGAAGGGTTAACGCGCCATATTTCAATTCTAGCGTTGGTCACGAATACGCTGGCAAAGGATAAAGAAATTGAAGATACTTGGCGTCTTTATTCTCATCCGGTGGCTTCTCGAAATTTGTTAAATCAAGTTGAAGACGAAGTTGTGGATGCCCTTGTTAAAGCTGTAAAAGAAAGCTATGGCCACCTGTCTCATCGTTATTATGCCATGAAAGCAAAATGGTTAGGCATGAAGAAGCTGAACTATTGGGACCGCAATGCCCCTTTGCCTGAAGCGGAGGATACCCTCATCTCCTGGAATGAAGCGAAAGGGATTGTACTCAACGCTTACCATGCCTTTAATCCGGAAATGGCAAAAATTGGACGTCAGTTTTTTGACTTCCCCTGGATTGATGCGCCTTCTCAAGCTGGAAAAGAATCAGGCGCGTTTTCTCATCCCGCCGTTCCAAGTATTCATCCTTATATCTTATTGAATTACCATGGGAAATTACGGGATGTCATGACATTAGCCCATGAATTGGGCCATGGGATTCATCAAGTTTTAGCAGCTGACCAGGGATTTTTACTATCCGGCACGCCCTTGACTATTGCGGAAACGGCTTCCGTTTTCGGAGAAATGCTGACTTTTAAAGCTTTGCTCGCCCAAATAACCTCACCCGCGCAACGTCGAAGCCTTCTCATCTCCAAGGTGGATGACATGATCAATACAGTCGTGCGTCAGGTCGCTTTCTTTGAATTCGAGCGTGCCATTCACGCCCGTCGCCGGGAAGGAGAGTTGACAACAGAGGATATAGGGGATATTTGGATGGCGACTCAAGGAGAAGCGCTGGGAGAAGCCGTCAACCTTGACCCGATTGTGCGGCCTTATTGGGGATATGTTTCTCACTTTATTCATACCCCCTTCTATGTGTATGCTTATGCATTTGGAGATTGTTTAGTGAACTCCTTGTATTCTGTCTATGAATCGGGTAAATATCCGAATTTCGCAACGCTTTATACGGACTTGCTGAAGGCCGGTGGAACGAAGCGCTATGGTGAGCTTTTAACGCCTTTTGGTCTCGATGCCAAAAACCCGGCATTTTGGCAACAAGGCTTAAATGTTGTGAGCGGGTTCATTGATGAACTGGAACGTATCTCTTAGCAGGAGTCTATACTCATTCAACCTGCAGATACCGGATTGATGTATTGTTATATAATTGATAATATTAATTAGTGTCTGACCTCGCTACCCGTCAGTTTTTGGATGAGAGATGAAAAGATTGAAGAATAAGGGGATTTCAGGCATATTTTGAGAAAATTTTACCACAAATTAGGCTCAAAATGCGCTATCCACCATCCCTTATTCAGAAGTTATCTAATCATTTTCCCCTGCATCCTTCAAGGCTAAAAACACTGGCCGGACTTATAATGGGTGCCATAACGAGTGGAAATGTCCAGCATCAAAGCTTATCGCGTCATGTGGAAAGCGCAAATGTTAATTCAGCGATTCGCAAAACAGAAAGATTTTTTCAAAAACAAAAATTACCAATCCAAAATTATGCGAAGGCAATTGTCGAAATTATTGGTGGTTCGGGAAAAATGGCATTAAATAGACGTGCTGCGTAAGTATGGAGTGAAGGCGTAAGAGTTGATTGTGTAGCG
>CAYRJJ010000109.1:0-4606 GCA_964424515.1 uncultured Candidatus Finniella sp.
GCGTATACCAGCTGCCCTTAACCTGGTAAGGTTTTTTCGTACCCGAGCAGAGCTTGCCATTGGCCTTTTCAGTAACCGTCGTCGAACAGCCGCCTAAAGCAAAAGCTGCAAGAATGATCGCCCCAACAATTTTTTTCATGGTTATTCTATCTACCTGGATCTGAAAGCTAATTAAAAAAAAGAATAATCCATCATTCATCATTCGGCAAGATCTGAAATCCGGGGTCCTATTACAAAATGTTAATTTAAGATTGCGCAAAATCTCCAGGCATGGTAAAGATTTGATCGAAGTCCACACGTAAGGGTGGTTGTGAAGGGTGATCTTTCACTAACCGTCCGGTGTTATTGGTGCTTAAAAAGTCGTTTTAAGTAAAAACTCAATAATCACATCCCTTGCGGAGGTTTAACCGGAAAAAAGGAGAAAAAAACCCATGGCTATGCCATCTTTTACGATGCGCCAGCTGCTTGAAGCTGGCGTTCATTATGGTCACCACACGCGGCGCTGGAACCCCAAGATGTCCCCTTATATTTTTGGCGTCCGCAATGGCGTTCACATTATGGATTTACAACAATCCGTTCCCCTCTTGTACCAGGCTATGGAAGCCATTCGGAACACAGTTGCCAGTGGCGGCCGCGTCCTGTTTGTGGGAACAAAGTCCCAAGCTTCTGAAAAAGTTAAAGAAAGCGCCAAACGCTGTGGTCAATACTACATCAACCATCGCTGGTTGGGCGGTACAATGACCAATTGGAAGACAGTGAACCAATCCATTAAACGCATGAAAGAAATGGAAGAGCGCTTAAACCAGGCCACCGGCTTGACAAAAAAAGAAAGCCTGGATCTGGAGCGAAGCTTCAATAAACTGAATATGGCGCTCGGCGGTATCCGCGAAATGGGTGGTTTACCTGATATTTTGTTTGTGATCGACACCAATAAGGAAGCAATAGCCATTCAAGAAGCCCGCCGCCTCAATATTCCTGTTGTTGCCATTCTTGACAGCAATTCTAACCCTGAAGGTGTTACCTACCCTATTCCTGGAAATGATGATGCCTTACGCGCCATTGGCATATACTGTGAGTTGATCGCTGGCGCCGTGCTGGATGGTTTGCAAGCTGAAATGACATCCGCTGGCATCGATTTAGGTGAATCTATAGAAGCGCCTGTTGAAAATTTTGATGCAGAAATTGCAGTCGAAGCGCCTTTTGAAGAGTTAGGCGTGGAAATGGCACTGAAAGAAATGTCTCTTCCCGCAGAAGAACTAAAAGAAGCTGAAGAAGGTTCAAAAACTGAATAAGGGCTAGTTGTCATCGTATCTTTCGTTTTTTTAAGGAGAATGGGTTAATGGCTGAAATTACAGCAGGTCTTGTCAAAAATTTACGGGAAAGAACAGGCGCTGGCATGATGGATTGCAAGCGCGCTCTTACGGAAGTTAAAGGGGATATGGAAGCGGCCATCGACTGGCTGCGCAAAAAAGGTCTCGCCGCGGCTGCAAAGAAAGCAGGGCGTGTTGCCTCAGAAGGTCTTGTTGGCGTTGCCATAGATGACGCAAATAACGGGATGGGAGGAGCTGTTGTTGAGATTAACGCAGAAACAGACTTCGTCGCCCGCAACGACACATTCCAAAACCTTGTTCGCAACACAGCCATTATTGCCGCCAAAAGTGACCATACGGTTGATTCCTTAAAGACAGCTGCTTTTCCGGGTGAGTCCTCAACCGTTGAAGAAGAAATGACGCGCCTGATTGCCGTTATCGGAGAGAATATGCATGTGCGACGTTCCCAGCGCTTGAGCGTATCTCACGGACATGTTGCCTCTTATGTCCATAACGCCGTTGCGCCTGGCCTTGGAAAAATTGGCGTCCTGGTTGCTCTGGAATCGACGGGTGATCAGGTAAAATTAGCTGATCTCGGCAAACGTATTGCGATGCATGTAGCTGCCGCTAACCCCCAAGCTTTAACCATTGAGGACCTCGATCATGGCGCTTTGGAGCGGGAACGCGCCATTGTTACAGAACAGGCGCGGGCGTCTGGCCGCCCTGAAGAAATCATTGCAAAAATGGTTGACGGGTGCTTGCGCAAATTCTACGAAGAAGTTGTATTGATGGAACAAACATTTATCATTGATGGCAAATCGAAGATTCGGGAAATGCTAGAAAATGCCGCTAAGGAACTTAATGCCCCTGTTCTCCTAAAAGCTTATGTGCGGTATGCCTTGGGAGAGGGTATTGAGAAAGTTGAATCTGACTTTGCCGCTGAGGTTATGGCGCAAGCCGGTATGACCGGATAACCCTGGCCCGGCGACATAAATCAAGATGGTATAAATTGAGATGGCGACACCCCCCTCCTCTTCCCCCCAGCCCCTTTACCGCCGCGTGTTATTGAAAATATCAGGCCAGGCTTTGGCCGGTGAAGAGCCTGGCTCTCAAGGCATAAGCCAGGAAATGCTTGAAAAAATGGCTTGTGAAATTCATCAAGTCAGGAATCTAGGGATCGAGGTATGCATTGTTGTCGGCGGTGGAAACATCTACCGGGGTATTGCTGGCGCAAAGGCTCATGGTATAGACCGCGCGACTTCAGATTACATGGGGATGATGGCAACCATCATTAACGCATTGGCTCTTCAAAATGCCATCGAACATGCTGGCATGCCTTGCCGTGTTATGTGCGCTTTCCCTATTGAAGCCATTGGGGAAACTTATATTCGCCGCCGCGCCCTCAGCCACATGGAAAAGGGCCACGTCGTTATTTTTGCCGGTGGCACAGGCAATCCCTTCTTTACAACCGATACCGCCGCCGCTTTGCGGGCCTCAGAGATGGGATGCGGTTTATTGCTGAAAGCCACAAAGGTAGATGGCGTTTATAGCGCTGATCCCTTCAAGGACCATACAGCCCAATTTCATCCAACCCTTTCTTATGATGATATTTTGACCCGCAACTTAGGCGTTATGGATGCGACAGCTATTGCTTTAGCGCGAGAAAACTTGATTCCGGTTGCTATTTTCTCTATTTATGAAGATGGAGGCTTCGCCAGGATCGTCCGCGGCGAAGGAAACTTTACCCTGATTACGGAAAAAGAAAAAGATCAAAGGCCAGCGCTCAGTAAAGGAATCAACAAATGACAGATCACCGTTTAAACGACTTGGGAAAGCGCATGGATAGCGCATTTGACATTCTTATACGCGAATTCACGGGCCTGCGAACAGGCCGGGCTTCCGCTAATTTGCTCGATACCATTAAGGTTGATGTTTATGGGTCCCTGATGCCTTTGAATCAAATCGGAACCATTAATGTCCCGGAACCTCGGCTGCTAACCGTTCAAGTTTGGGACAAGGGTATGGTTAAAGCCGCCGAAAAAGCCATCCGGGACTCAGACCTTGGCCTAAACCCTGCTACAGATGGACAGCTTATCCGCATTCCCCTCCCCCCTATGAGTGAGCAACGTCGCCAGGAACTGGTCAAAATTGCGGGAAAATATTCGGAAGACACCCGTATTAGCGTCCGCAATGTCCGCCGGGACGGAATGGAAATGTTAAAAAAATGGGAAAAGGACGGGGATATTTCCGAAGATGAATTACATCGCCTTTCGGAAGACGTTCAAACAATCACCGACGCCCATATTAAGAAGATTGACGACTTGCTTGCCACAAAGCAAAAAGATATCATGCAAGTATAAACTAGGCATTTGTGATTATGGCGCCACCCCGGTCCACAACTTAGCTCCTCGTTTATGTCTATCGGGGATGAAAAATCGGTTTTTCAGGCAAGCATATATAAGGCGTCCTTAGCTCAGCTGGATAGAGCAACAGCCTTCTAAGCTGTGGGTCGGAGGTTCGAATCCTCCAGGACGCGCCAGAAAAAACAAGACTCTGCGGGGATTTTAAAATAAGCTAAATTTCTTCGGGTATACGCGGGGTATACTTTAGGAAAGGGTTAAATCTATATCTATATTCCTAATCGGGTGTTTAAAAAACGATTGTTATATAGTTAGTTGTATATAATACCATTCTCTCTTGTTACCTTGTTTGTTTTGTCCCCCCTTCTTGTTAGGTATCCCTTTTTCCATGTGACCAAGGAAGAGCTATTTGAAATGATGTGCCTCACATTAGTAGACCCCTCTATAGGAAAGAATAAGGGGGGGTAAGTGTTATTTTATAATGGTTCCTACTGTTCATTGAATTGAATCTACTGGTGAGAAAAAATCATTTTTTCTATTACATATGTTTGCGACAGTTGCGACATGCGACACCTGGCTGAGAATTTAGCCCGTAAGGCGCGGAAATATTGGTTTTTTTAGAGGTACAGCATTGAAAAAAGTTTGCGACACCTTTTGCGACACTTGCGACACCCTTTAATGCCAGTGGTTGAAGCTTTCCCTCTGATCAGCGTAACCATATAGCCCCTTGCCGTATGAAAAGCGTCGTCTCCTCAACTGGCTTGAAAATATTTAGGCGTTCTTTCACTATCAAATCTATAGCGCATAAGGAGACCATATGGCGGCTTCTAAGTCACCGCCCCTCCCCCCCCTAACAGTTTAGTTATTGAAACCATCAGGCAGCCTCCGATGGCCGTTTAAACGGTTCTTTAAAGCTGACCCGCGCCTGTGGCTAGA
>CAYRJJ010000110.1:0-4602 GCA_964424515.1 uncultured Candidatus Finniella sp.
AGGCGTAAGCTAAAGTCAGTATATCCTCAAATTAAAAAATGACAAAACACTAGGGCGTATCATAAATGATCCGCTTTTGGACTGAAAATGGCGGTTTTCCGTGCTTCCGTTGATGACACGCCCTAATACACACGTGAAACCATATTCCCAGGGTGCCGTTGTATACGTCCTTGCAGCTCCCATTCCAGCATAAGGGTTAAGATGGTTTGCGGGGGAACAGCATGCCGTTGAACAATGGCATCAAGGGAAACCGGAGTTGGACTTAAATCTAATAAGACGTCTGTTTCTAAAGTATTCCAATCAAGGGAAAGAGGGGGCGTATAGGGTTTGTTTGCTTCATCCCGAAGGCAGGGAACACACGGTCCCTCAATCATAGATAAAACATCTTGAGCTGATTCAACTAACCCAGCGCCTTGGCGGATGAGGTTATTGGCGCCTTTGCACCTTGGGTCAAGGGGAGATCCCGGAACGGCGAACAATTCCCGTCCTTGGTCAAGGGCGGTGCGCGCTGTAATTAAGGAGCCGGATTTGAGCGCTGCTTCGATGACGATAACGCCCTGGCTGAGTCCAGAGATCAAGCGGTTACGGCGAGGGAAATGGCTGGCGCCGGGAAAAAGAGAGAGCGGCATTTCGGAAATCACGGCCCCTGTTTTAGCAATCGCGTGATATAAGTCCGTGTGTTCAGGAGGGTAGATTACATCGACGCCACCAGCAATAACAGCGATTGTGCCCGTGGCAAGCGCCCCTTGATGAGCGTAACGGTCAATGCCACGCGCAAGCCCAGATGCAATTTTCCAGCCGGCTTTGCCCAAATCAGTAGCAAGCCGTTCCGCGAATTGCCGGCCATTGAGGGAAGAGTTACGTGCGCCAACAATGCCGAGCGTGGGTTGATTTAAGATGTCCGGTTGGCCATAGACGCTGATGAACGGTGGACAGTCGGGCAAAGAGCGGAGCATTTGAGGAAAACGGGGGTCAAAAGCGGTGAGTAAGGAGAACCCCTTTTTTTGGTGCGCCTTTAGCTCCTTTTCAACGTCTTCCTCACATGCCAGTCTGTATTTGTGATTTCCTTGTTGAATATGATCGGTGAGAGCATCCAGGGCGTGTTGAGCGGAACCGTATCGGTTGAGTAATTGCCAAAAAGTAATAGGCCCAACTTTTTCACTGCGAATAAGACGCAGCCAGGATCGGGTATCTTGCGTTGAAATTTCTTTATCCTTTGACATATCACCCTGTTTCCTGAATCATCATGGATTTGTCTTCTGCGGTGATGGGCTGGCCTGTAGGCATAAAGCTTTCCGTTTATCTTCGACTGCGGCGCTTTGCGCCGACGCGAGAGGGCGAACGGCGAGAGGGCATTTCTTTACCCTCCTTTTGACGTTTTCTTACCAGGCAATTTAACCTCAAGGAAGAGTTCTTTCAAGCGCTCTGGCGCCACAGGGGAAGGCGCTTTCATCAATAAGTCCTGCGCCTGCTGGTTCATAGGGAACGCAATGACTTCCCGTAAGTTTGGCTCATCTGCGAGCAACATCACAATCCGGTCAATTCCAGGAGCGCATCCCCCGTGCGGGGGCGCGCCATAGCGGAAAGCATTGACCAGGCCGCCAAAACGCTCTTCCACGTCATTTTGGGAATAGCCGGCAATCTCAAAGGCTTTAAACATGATCTCAGGTAAGTGATTGCGGATGGCCCCGCTGCACAGTTCTATCCCATTGCAAACGATGTCATATTGAAAAGCCTTGATGGTCAAGGGATCCTGGCTCTTTAAAGCTTCCAGGCCCCCTTGAGGCATAGAAAAGGGGTTATGGCTGAAATCAATCCTATTTGTTTCTTCGTCCCGTTCATACAAGGGATAGTCCACGACCCAACAAAAACGGAAAGCATCTTTTTCTATTATATCAAGGTCTTGAGCAATTTTTGTACGGGCCAGGCCGGCAAGCTTGGCAGCAGATGATGCCTTATCACACGCAAAGAACACGGCATCTCCGTCACTCACTTTGGCTAATGACTTAAGGAGCGCAAGACGGTCTTCATCCAGAAATTTTGCGATGGGCCCTTTAGCGGTTCCTTCCGCAAACGTTACATATCCTAAGCCGGGAGCGCCCACGCCACGCGCCCAATCATTCAGCTTATCAAAGAAACTGCGGGGCTGGGCAGCAGCTTCAGGGGCAGGAATGGCCCGCACCACGGCACCGTTGTCAATGGCATTCTGGAATACGGTAAAGGCGGATCCTCGAAAAACATCCGTTATATCAAAAATTTCAAGGGGATTGCGCAAATCAGGCTTATCCGAGCCATACTTCAAGAGGGCTTCTTCAAAGGGGATTCGGGGGAAGGGGGGGCGCGTTACAGACCTGCCTTTGGAAAATTCTTCAAAGACGCCATGTAATACAGGCTCTATGGCGGCAAAGACATCCTCCTGGGTCACAAAAGACATTTCAAGGTCGAGCTGATAAAATTCACCGGGGGAGCGGTCAGCGCGGGCATCTTCATCCCGGAAACACGGGGCGATTTGAAAATAGCGGTCAAAGCCAGCGACCATGAGCAATTGTTTAAAGAGCTGAGGCGCTTGAGGAAGCGCATAAAAATGGCCCGGATTTAACCGGCTCGGCACCAGGAAGTCCCTGGCCCCTTCCGGGGAAGAAGAGGTCAAAATCGGCGTCTGAAATTCTAAAAATCCCTGGTCAATCATCCGGCGGCGGATCGACGATATAATGGCGGACCGCAAGATAATATTAGCATGCAATTTTTCCCGGCGCAAATCAAGAAAGCGATAGGACAAGCGCGTTTCTTCCGGAAAATCCGCATTGCTGTTAACTTGTAAGGGTAGTATGTCCGCCTCGGATTGCACCGTTAAACTGTCAATTTGTACTTCAATATCGCCTGTCGCCATTTTTGCATTTACGGTTTCCGGCGTCCGTTGAACAACCATGCCATTTAATGTAATGACGCTTTCATTGCGTAAAGACTCAGCGGATGTAAAAGCCGGGCTGTCACCATCAATGACGCATTGCGTTAACCCATAATGGTCACGCAAATCAATAAATAACAAGTTTCCGTGGTCCCGTTTCCGGTGGACCCAGCCGGATAAACGAATTTTTTGTCCCACATGGGACTTACGTAATTCATTACAGTGATGCGTTCGATAAGGATGCATAAAAAACCTCGATATCATAACTTTTCTTTACTTCTTACCATTAATAAGAGCCACAAAAGGCTTTTGTTTGTCAAGAAAAGTGAATGGCGTAATGCAAGTCATGCAAACGCGGGTTCCTTATCTGTTGCAATTTTGCATGTTCACATGTACACAATAAAATATAATAAACAGAGGATTTTATGACTAATTATGTGGTTGCCGCCTTTTACAAGTTTGCCGCCTTGCCTGATTTTGAGGCAATGATCCGGCCGTTGAAGGCTTTCTGTGATGCCCAGGGCGTTAAAGGAACATTATTACTAGCCTTTGAAGGGGTAAATGGAACCATTGCGGGTTCCCGGAAAGGAATTGACGCCGTCATGGCCTATCTTCATAGCGATGAACGTTTGAGAAATCTGGAATATAAAGAATCTTTTGCGAGTGAGCAGCCTTTTTACCGGATGAAAGTGCGTTCAAAAAAAGAAATTGTGACGCTTGGCATTGCTGGCATTGACCCTGCTAAAAAAACAGGGACATACGTCGCTCCAGAGGCCTGGAACGATTTAATTTCCGATCCGGAGGTGGTCCTTATTGACACCCGTAACGTCTATGAGTATGGCGTTGGAACGTTTCGAGGGGCGCTCAATCCCCATACGGAGACTTTCCGGCAGTTTCCCGAGTTTGTGAAAAAAAACCTGGATCCGGTGCAGCATAAGAAAGTCGCGATGTTTTGCACGGGCGGCATTCGCTGTGAAAAAGCCTCATCTTATATGTTGGAACAAGGATTTGAAAAGGTTTATCATTTGAAAGGCGGGATTTTAAAATACCTGGAAAAAGTTAAAGTTGAAGAAAGCTTGTGGGATGGAGAATGCTTTGTTTTTGACAATCGCGTTGCCGTCAAACACGGCCTTACAGAAGGTGACTTTGATCTTTGCCATGGATGCCGTTCCCCCATATCATTGCAGGATAAAGATTCCCCCAAGTACGTCGCAGGTATTACCTGCCCCCATTGCTTTGACACCGTTCCAGCCAAAAAAATTCGTCGTGCCGCTGAGCGCCATCGCCAGGTTATGATTGCAAAAGGGCGCAATCAAAAACATATCGGGCGGTGAGAAGGAAAATTACTCATTCGTTAAACTCAAATATACTATGAGGTGTTTAGGTTCCATCCACTTTTGTCATCTGAGCCAAATAATGGTAGAAGCAAATGCCAGGAGTCCCATATAAGCCAGAGCCAGCTTATCAAATCTGGAGAAGATGCGCCTAAACTGCTTGACCTTTGCAAAGAAGCATTCTATCAAGTGCCTTTCCTTATATAAGCAATAATCCACATCCCTTTGAACTTTTCGATTTGAACGCGGCGGTATAACAGGGTGACAGTTTTGGGAAGTAATTTGCTATAAAAAATACTGCCTCTACTTACCACCTGACGTTTTTTAGATAAGCCCAAAGTTTGGGTATGTTAGCCAGGA
>CAYRJJ010000111.1:0-2138 GCA_964424515.1 uncultured Candidatus Finniella sp.
CATGGGAAAAAAAGCTGCTGCTTAAATCCCAACTCTTCATCTAGAAGAGGTATACCAAGAACGGTCATAAAGTGAGCTTTTCAGCATCTCCCGATCCCGTTGTCCTCGCGCGTAGAGAGCGAAGCGAACGAAGTCAAGGATGATGAAATGCTTCCCTTGACGATGCCCTCGACTTCTGTCGTATCGCTCTTGCGAGCGCTACTCCCTACGCTCAGAGTGAACGAAAAATGGGAAAATAAAAACCTTAATTTATGCCCGAGTTTAGTATAATACACTACGGAAGGAAACAAGCATTGTAACTCAGGAATTAGAGGTAATCGCTGAAAGTGCGCGCAACGAACCAAAATTAGAATTTTCGTTAATTAATAATATTTGATTTCTAAACCGCTTCTTTGTAATTCCTGATATCGTTTGTGCGAAATGCTTGTTAGGTGAATCTCAAGTTTTTCCAATACCACGTTGGAGGGGATATTAATCGTCCCTTCATCAGTTATCATCGAATTAATACCAACCGACAGCGCTTTCAAAGATGGCATTTTACTGAGAAGAAGAAGAGCCTGATCATTAAGTTTGTTAAAGTTTAAATTAATAACCTCCAGTTGGGTCAGTTGAACAATTTTCTTGACGCTCTCAATGCCAAGGCCATTACCAGCCAGCAAAAGGTACCGCAGGTTTGTAAAACGCCCTATATTACGCAGATTGTCGTCTGTCAGCCCGCACGCCTGCGCCCGCAGGAAGCGGGCGCCAGGATGAATGGTTTCAGGAGAAACAATCAGGTGATCTTTGTATAAAGGAAGGCGACATATATTTCTTGCCGCATACGCTGAATAAATCAATAAATCCATAACGCGGATCCTGCATCAGTTTGACATGTTCTTCCGTCATATACCCTTGTTCAAACCCGCTCCACCGAAATATTTCTGTCCCGGAGACATAATAAATATCATTGACTTTTGTAATCCGTATCTCCGGCTTATTGTCAGGCATAGTTGTTACAGGACTCACGTTGCCGTTGCCAGGTAATTGATTCTCTTTGTCCCCTTCAACAGCGTGAAGAGGGGTACACAAGATCAATACCAGGAGAACGGATAAACAGTGAGTGAGGCGCATGGACGGATCCTTTCGTACAGGAGAAGGTTTGTAATGATTCAACCCTGCAGTTTTAAGAAGATATAGCCTTCAATCTGAACTTGTTCTTTACTCATGGCGTTTTTCAAGGTCAATTTTTTTGTTGCAGGTTAAGCTCATACACATGATTTTTCTATTTGGCACATTTTTAGAAAAATTACCAGCTTTTTCATTGACCCAAATCCACCGTCAAAATTATGAAAATAAGGGGATGGCCTGTTTTGCCTGATGCGGGGTTTATCTCTCCCTGCCTGGTTCATATTGACCCAAGTCTGTAAACACAGAGAGGAGTTGAGCCATCAGGGAATCAGGAAAATATTGTCAAATAGCCATAAAACGGCTAGGTTAGGCAGAGTGCTCATTTATTTACGCTCCAGGGAAAGACGGAAGAAAAGAATGACTGAACAACCGGAACAACCAGAGGAACCTCAAAGAATAACGTTGGTGAGATGGTATATTAAGTATCGTCTCCGGAATGGCGTGGAGGGGTGTTATCCCATTTCGATAGAAGAAAAAGATGATCTTTGGAAGAGAATTCCCAGAAATTGCGAAGAAAAGGGATTAAAGTTTTTTGAGTTTGATACTCTGACTCACTGTATTCTTATACAATGCTCTCAGCTTGTATTTTATCAATTTCTTTTTCAACCTTTGATTGATATTGATCTTAAGGATTTGGCCCGTATTGATTCTATGAATAAGGAGGTTGACGAAGAGGACAGGGCGTCATATGCTGTCAAAATTTATTCCACGGACCGTCCGGATCCGATGGTTTTTTACGTTAATAATGAGCCTGATCCCACCGATGAAGGGGATGAAGGAGAAATGGGTAATTTCATCTTTGATGCGATTCACATTAATGAAGAAGAGCCATGGCTTCATCTGACGGATGAGGATGGGGAAACCGCTTTTTTTCAAGGGTCTGCCATAGCCCTTGTTGAAGTTCCGCTCAAGGTTCTTTATCCCGAAGATGAAGATGAAGATGAAGGTGATGAAGATGAAGGTGATGAAGA
>CAYRJJ010000111.1:2238-4503 GCA_964424515.1 uncultured Candidatus Finniella sp.
TTTATCCCGAAGATGAAGATGAAGATGAAGGTGATGAAGATGAAGGTGATGAAGAAAGCGACAGGTAACGCAAGCGTAAAAGACGCTCAAGCCCCCTTGCGTTAACAGGGATGTATCGCCGCCCGAGGCGGTGGCCCCCTTGGGTGAAAGTCCTCTCAACCATTCCGGTAGTAAATGGCGAAGAAAGGAGAGATATGCGCAGCCCGGTTCTTTTAATGAAGTCTGTTCTACCGCGCAGTTTATTCGGGCGTTCCCTTATTATCCTCGTTACGCCGCTTATCCTCGTCCAGGTCGTTTTGGGCTATATCTTTTTTGACCGCCATACGGAAACCATTTTACGTCTTTTGTCCCATACGATTTCAGGAGACATTCAACTTGTGGTTGAAATGGTTGAAGATGGCCAAAATTTTACCCGGGTGAGGGAATTAGCGCATCAAAACCTGATGCTCGATTTAAAATTAGATCCCGGGAAGCGCTTATCCCGGGTAGGAATTTATAAATCCAACTGGCTGTATGGATTTATGGAAGAAGCGTTACGCGATAAGCTTAAATTACCTTATTTTTTGCGTATGGACCAGGATAGCATTTACCTGGATGTGGAGGTCAGACAAGGTATTTTGCATTTTGAAACGCCCAGAAAACGTTTATTTAGCCGGACAACGCCGCTTGTGCTCATATGGACAACCGCTTCCGCGTTGTTGCTATTTATTGTCGCTTCCTTGTTTATGCGCAATCAAATTCGTCCTTTACGCCGTCTAGGCGATGCGGCGGAGCGGTTTGGAAAAGGGCAGGACGTGGGAGACTACCGTCCTGAAGGCGCAACGGAAGTCCGCAAAGCTGGCTTATCTTTTAATATCATGAGGGACCGTATACGCCGCCAATTGAGTGAACGTACCGACATGCTGGCTGGCGTTTCTCACGACTTGCGTACTCCCCTGGCCCGTATGAAACTGCAATTGGCTATGATGCCACGGAATCCTGAGGTTGTGAACCTGTCAGAAGACGTGGATCAAATGCAAAAAATGCTGGAAGGCTACCTTGATTTTGCGCGGGGAGCTGGCGATGAAGCCCCGCAAAGCATCTTCCTGTCAGATTTTTTCCATGACTTGAAGACCCAGTTTAGAAATTCTCCCTTGCATTTTACCATTGATTGCTCCCCTGACCTTAAAATTCAGGTAAAAGTTCAAATGTTTAAAAGGTGCCTCATGAATTTACTCGTCAACTCCCAACGATATGCTAATCATGTCTGGATAAGAGCGCAGTCGAACGGGCGCTTTCTCGAAGTAACGGTTGATGATAATGGCCCGGGTATCCCGAAATCCCAGCGGGAAGAAGTCTTCCGCCCTTTCTATCGCCTGGATGTTTCCCGTAATCTGGAAACAGGCGGCGTTGGTTTGGGCTTAAGCATTGCGCGGGACGGAATCCGAAACCATGGCGGCCAAATTCGCCTTGGCGATTCCCCTTATGGGGGCTTAAGGGTCCATATTCGCTTACCGCAATAAGGACCATAGATAATTGAACCTTCCAAAACGGGGTAATGCTATGATATATAAAAAGAAATGATTCAAAAGGAAAAAATGACCATGCCGACTATAGCCATTACGGATAATGCGGCTCAACAGGTGACGCGCCTTATTTCCCTGGAAGAAAAGGTGAGCGGTCCTTTACGTTTGCGCATCGCTGTCAGCAGTGGCGGCTGTTCCGGGTTTCAATACCATTTTACGCTCGATGATGCCCAAACGCCTGATGATCAGATATTTGAGAAAAATGGCATCGCTGTTATTATTGATTCCGCTTCTTTAGACCTTCTGTCAGACGCCATGATTGATTATACTCAAGATTTAACATCTTCCCAATTTGTGATTAAAAATCCGAACGCGACGGCATCCTGCGGCTGCGGAAATTCCTTTTCCGTTTGAGAGAACCACTCTAAGGGGTCTAGAAATAATAAACTTTACATTTATTCAAGAAATTTTTGAGTCAGGTGCAAGTGATTTTGAGAACCGGCAGCTGGGCCTCGTATCCGAGGACGTACCTGAGATCTCTCTACCCGTCACTTTTAAAAAGTTCTTTAAAATTAGTGCGCAAGGAGCTTATATACGCCATGTTCCGTCATCAACTATGTTTTTTCCAAGGGAGCCAAAATAGCGCACCCCCTTAGAGTTTATGCCTGCTGCATGACTAATTCCTTCACCTTGGCGTTAGCGACCACAATAGACGTGCTGCGTAAGTATGGAGTGAAGGCGTAAGAGTTGATTGTGTAGC
>CAYRJJ010000112.1:0-4487 GCA_964424515.1 uncultured Candidatus Finniella sp.
TTCTCAAAACCCACCATTTTCGCCACAAAATCCTTCAATTGATGACACGCCCTAGTAGGTAAGAAACGAAATCGTTGCTTTAAAATATATTGGAAACGTGTCATGACGCAAATTCACCCCACAGCATTGATTGACAAGGGGGCGCAGATTGGAAAAAATGTGCAAATTGGTCCCTTTTGTTGTGTGGGGCCTGAGGTTGTGCTTGGCGACGGTGTGCGCTTGATCTCCCATGTCGTTATTGATTGCCGGACGCATATTGGCGCTGAGACGGTCATTTATCCGTTTGCCTCCATTCAACCAACCCAGGACTTAAAATATAAGGGTGAACCTTCCCGGCTGGTTATTGGTGAGAAAAACACCATTCGGGAATATGTGACCTTGCAACCCGGCACTGCAGGAGGGGGGATGACCACGAAAATTGGCAATAACAATTTATTTATGATTGCCTCTCATGTGGCCCATGATTGTCAGATTGGTAACCATGTAATTTTGTCAAATGGGGCGACCCTGGGGGGACATGTCCATATAGGTGATCATGCTATCCTTGGCGGATTATCTGCCGTCCATCAATTTGTCAGGATAGGCGCTCATGCTATTATTGGGGGAATGTCAGGCGTGGAACGCGATGTGATTCCTTATGGTCATGTGAAAGGTGAACGGGCCAATTTATCAGGATTGAACCTGATTGGACTGAAACGGCGTGGTTTTTCCGCTGCTGTTATTCAAGAATTACGGACCGCCTACCAGGAATTATTTGAAAATACGGTGCATCCTTTAGTTGATCGTGTTGCTGCCGTCGCTGAAAAATATGCACAGAATGAAGATATCATGCAGCTTGTTGCGTTTATCAGGCAGGATTCTGCCCGCAGTCTTTGTTTACCCCAATCTAACCCGCTTTGATTAACGTGGCGAGAGTTCTTGGACTTTTCGCAGGGCGGGGGGATCTCCCCCACAAAATCATAAATCACTGTCATCAGCAGGGACACGCCCTTTTTCTCGTCGCGTTTGAAGGACAAACTGATCCTGCATTAGTCCATTTACAGCAGGGCCAGATGCCGATGAATGGGCATATTTGGGCTCACCTGGGCGCTGTTGGAGAGATTTTGCGCTATTTGAAAGCCAATAAAGTCACGCATATTGTTATGGCAGGCGCGATGCATCGCCCATCCTGGTCTGAGATAAAACTTGATTGGAAGGGAACACAGTGGTTTGCCAGGATGGGTCTCGCTAAGATGGGGTTGAAAGCCTCAGGGGATGATGGTTTGCTAACCAGCATCGTGGGTTTATTGAAAGCGGAAGGGTTTGACGTGATCAGCGCAACCGATATTTTAACTGATCTTTTAGCGCCAGAAGGAGTGATGGGGCGCTACCAACCTGAAAAAACTGACTGGCAAGATATTTTGCGGGGAAGGGAGGTCGCGCATCTTTTGGGCGCGGGTGATATCGGGCAAGCGGTCGTGGTGCAAGAGGGCCTTGTGCTCGGCGTAGAAGCGATTGAAGGGACAGAAGCCTTATTAGCCCGCTGCAGCGCCTTACGCCGGGAGGGACGCGGCGGCGTACTGGTCAAGATGGCTAAACCGCATCAGAGCCGGTCCGTTGACTTGCCAACAATTGGCGTGGCGACCATTCATCAGGCTAAAGTTGCTGGATTGCGGGGCATAGCCATTGAAGCAGGTTCTACGCAAATTCTTGATCAAAAAGCAGTTGTGCAAGCGGCAGACGACGCGGGTCTCTACCTTATTGGTATTCTTCCTTCATGAAAGGGTATACCGTTTTTTTGTCTGCTGGCGAACCCTCGGGTGATTTCTTGGGAAGCCAGCTCATGAAAGCGCTGAAAGTCCAGTTGGGTGACGATGTTACCTTTATGGGCGTCGGAGGGCCTTTAATGGCCGCTGAAGGGTTGTCTTCCCTTTTTCCCATTGAAGAATTGTCCATTATGGGGCTGGCGGAAGTGATCCCCCATATCTGGCGGATCCGCCGCCGCATCCAGGAAACAGTTACTGCCATTGTGAGGGAACGTCCTCATATTGTTATAACAATTGATGCGCCCGGATTTAATTTCCGTGTGGGCAAAGCCTTGAAAAAGCGCATCAAATCCATTCCTTTGGCGCATTATGCAGCTCCTTCCGTTTGGGCATGGCGGCCTGGCCGGGCCAGGGCTATTGCTCAATTTCTCGATCACCTTCTGGTTCTTTTTCCGTTTGAGCCGCCGTATTTTTTGAAGGAAGGGTTGGCAACTCATTTCGTTGGGCATCCTGTTGTTGAGCTTGGATTAGGAAAAGCTGATGATCCCTCGTTTCGGGCACGCCATCAAATACCGGCAACAGCGCCCATCCTGACGCTTTTGCCGGGAAGCCGCCGAGGGGAGGTTTCGCGGCTATTACCTGTTTTTCAGGAAACGGTCTTGCGCCTTCAACAGAAGCATCCCGATTTACACGTGGTTATTCCGACCTTACCGCATTTGAAGGATCAAATTCTGAAGCAATTCACTCTGCCAGCAACCCTTGTGATAACCTCTCTTGAAAAGTTTGCGGCTTACCGGGAAAGCCGCGCCGCTCTTGCGGCAAGCGGAACGGTTTCCCTTGAATTGGCGGTGGCTGGATTACCGATGGTTATTGCTTATAAGGTCAATCCAATCACCCATTTCTTGCTTCAACGCCTGGTAAAAGTAAAATATGCTTGCTTGATCAATTTATTATTGAATAAAGAAGTTGTGCCCGAGCGGCTTCAGCATGACTGTACCCCTGAAAAGCTATTGACGGATTTAGAAATATTTTTCCAGAAAGAAGAGAAAGGCAGTAGTCATAAATTTAACGGAAGACGTGACGGCATGATGATACAAATGCAAGAGGCCGTAAAAATGCTGAATGCCCCAGAGTTACATGAGACACCCAGTCAATGCGCCGCCCGGCACATCTGCCGGGTGATGAGGCTAGTAAAGGTTGACTCCTGATTTGGCAAGAAGGCTGACGTATCCAACAAATCCGCGGTCAATTCGTCCCTGAATACAGCCCCCTCTTGTTAAGTGTCCTTCAACGGCCTGGTCAAAAATTACCTGGATAGCGCTGCTATCCTTATCACGGTTATATAAATTTAATGCCAATGTCCAGGCTCGGGACCACACTTCGCGGGCTGCCGGGCAAATGGCGCGGACTTCAGCGTCCATATTGGAGAAATGAGAATTTAAAATGGCGATAACCCTTTCACCAGTTAAGGCAGTGTTTTCATATTTATAAGTATTAAAAAAATCTTTATGAGCATTCACAAATGTAACCATTTCTTGACCAACCCGGGCTAAAGTCAAATCTGGTTTATCTATACCATAAAGGCGCCCGACTTGAAGGAGGGCATCAATCATTTTATGAGATCCAAAGACATAATCATCAAGAACGTGAACATCTGAACCTTGAGCGATTTTGCTTAAATACTCAAAGATATGGATGTACTTTTCAAGGATAGGACGTTCTGTCCCGTGGGAATATGTCCGTGTTTTTTGTTGAATTTGAGATTTGGAGGAGGATTCGTCCAGGATATGGGTCTGTTGAAAATGGCGAACAAGCTCCTCATCAGAATCTTTTTCCTCCTGTTCTCTTTGAAGACGGTGAATAAGCTCAACAGAAGCTTTTTCCTGCTGTTCTTTTTCTTGAAGACGGCGGATAAGCTTGGCAGAAGCTTTTTCTTCCTGTTCTTTTTCCAATTGGCGCCGGTATGCAGGGACGCTCATGCCGAGGGAAGCCGCTAACCCTTTCTCCAATTCAGGATCTGTATTGCCCGTTGAAAGTTCTGGTTGTGAGAAGAGTTGTTGTTGGGCGCTAACCTGGAGGCGGTATTCTCTTAGAGTCATCCTGAATGATCGAGCCATATCCTCCTCTGAATCCATAGCATTTATTATGAATGAACCACTCATAAGCAATGAAACTGAAAGCGCTTTAATAAAATTTTCCATTTTAATTTCCATAATTTTTAAAAGGTTAAATAATCTCAAATGAATTTTGAGAGTTTAATAAATTTTAAGTAGGAATTTTTTTATCATGATACAAAATATATTATGTTTTTTCAACAAAATTTTTTCTAGAAAAAGAAAATTTTATTGCATACCATCTATACATCAAAGTAGAAATCCGTATTTTTTGATTAGTCCAGATGCGTAAGTTGGAATTTTAAGAAAAATATAAGAAAATAGGAAATTTCTCTCATCAAGAAGGGTGTCCATGTCGATAAACAATATCACTCCCGAAGGAACAAGAGGGAAAGTTTTTGTTAAAAAAATGGCTAAATTTAACTAAAAACTAATCCATATTTTGGGCTAAAAATAAATCTATTATATCTATACGTTCTTTCGTTGATAAATTCCCATCTTTATCTCATTCCATGAAAAACAAAGGGATAGAAAAATACTTTGCGACCTTCGAACCCGGCACAAGATCATTAGCTTTCTTTTTGCCAAATTTCCAATTGGTACGGTCTATATTTAATGCCATTTTTCC
>CAYRJJ010000113.1:0-4447 GCA_964424515.1 uncultured Candidatus Finniella sp.
ATTTTGCCACAGGTAAATCCGCATCGCTACACTAGGGGGGGTGAGCAATTACCAAGTTTTTATCCCGTAAGGTTTTCAATTCGATTTCCGCTGCATCGCAAGAGGATAAATGAAGGCTTACCCCCCATCCTTTACCCGAACCGCAACAATCCCGAAAGTTTAAGCAATTGCGGCTGCACCAGCGATGCTGACCTTTAAAGACGACTTTAAAATTCCGCAGGTCGTTCTGGGCTTCCCGCAACGCATAGAGATGGCTCATGGCATTCATCATCTCGTTATTGGCCTCATACGAGGTATCAGCGCAGTTGCCAGTCAGGCAAAAAGGACTTTCCTTGTTAGATGATTGATAGGATTTAAGAGATTTCTTCCCCGAGGGACAGCTATAGGTTTGTTCCCATAGCACGCAAACATTTCCCGCTTGTCCCAAGTGCGCTTGTTCCAGGCGAGCCTGTTCCAGGTGCGCCTGTTCCTTGCACCGGGAGGCGATCTGGAAACATCCCTTTTCCCGTAAACCCGCGCAAGATTGGGCGGCAGGAGGCGCTTTAAAACAGGTATAGGTCAACTGTTCCTCAAAATGATCACGGGTAACAGGTTCCCCCTGGATGGTCCGTGTTTCGGGTTTGCCGTCTTTGGCGCTTGTGGTTTTGCTCCCATAGCGGCAAAACCCTTTTTCCGTGAGGTCTTCCAGAACAGCGCACCCGTCGATCCATTTATCCGTAGCCTCGACTTTTTTGTGCTGGGTAATGACATACTCGCCCCCACGGCATCCACCACAGGAATATTTTGTCCCTCTTACCTTGCTTTTCCAGTGTTGTATACACCATCTGGGAGTACGGTGACCGACTTCAGGCGTGATTTTCAGGGTAACTTCCAAACGTTTGGAGCAGCTTTGAGAATACTCGTCCCCGCCTTCTTCGCAAATTTTGATTTCTTCTGCAGCGCCTTCTGCGCCGGAGATTTCCGTTATTTGCTCTTTCAAGGCTTTTTGGGGGTCGGAAACGGCCTGGCTGGCTTGTATAAATAGCGGATCCGTATGGGGGTCAATTTTGAAGGTTTGCCGGCTCTTAGCTTGAACATGGAGGTGTTGCGATACCGCGTTTGCCCTGGACGCCGTAAGGGCGGCGTCCCCTATTGATGCAGCATCAAGGGAAGCCTCCTGGGGTTTATCGGTCTGGAAGCGGGGAACGGTATGAGGATTCGTAGACGTTGCAGCATTGCTGACCCCGCTTTTAAGGGAAGCGGCAAAAGATTGTCCATCCTGATAGGCATGGGTTTGAGGGGTTTGCTGAACCGGTTGAGCGTGAAACTGCACTGGTCGCTGCTGCCTTACCGCTGCTTTTCTTTCATCCTCCTGCCTTTGGGCGGTTTGCTTTTGGATCCTTTCCTGTTCAAAAGCCGCTCTTTCCCTCATGGCTTTTTCCCTGGCTTGTTTTTCAAGCCCTGCTTTTTCATCAACAGCCTTTACTACCTTTTCTTCCGCTTGGCCGCAAACGCGCTTTGCTTCCTGAACGGCGGGAGAGTTTTGGACAACTGTTCCAGCATACGGGTCTTTGGCAAGCGCATCTATCTCCGCCAAATGGCGCCGTGATGTCGTAAAATCCCCCTTTTTTGCGGCTTCCGTGGCTTTTTGCGCCAGTACTCCAGCCGTTTGAAGGGCGCGTTGTTGCCTGGCGCGGAGGAAGGCTTGCAGAGCTTCTCCCTCCAGAGGCATGACCAGCATCCATATAAAAGCGCCCAGGATGATTCTGCTTATGGCCGGGTTGTTTACGCCGATTGCCCGGCGAAGGTTATTCATGATGCCTCCTTCCGGTATTGACCCGTAACGCTCTGCTCCTTAAATTTTCTGGCGACAAATTCCAGGGTCACATTGCCTTTCAGGCTATGGGGAGGATGGCCATTTTTTACCCAAACAAAGGTTGGAACGGATGTAACATGATAGGCTCCAAACAATTCAGGATGAATATCGACAGAGATGCCAAGCTCCTGGAGTTTCAACGCCGTTTTAACAAAGCTGTCCTGGTAAAGCCCGCGCATCACCAATACGGCGTTATGCTGTTGCGCTTCTCGCGCAAGAGATTTCAGGCTTGTTTTTGGCATCGAGAACGAGACGAATACCAGAATTTGACCAGCATTTTCCTGGGGGGAAAGGGGAAGCGTCAGGTTGCTTGCGCATCCTTTGGCCGGATCGGTTCTTCCTTTCAATTTTCGAGGACAGGCTTTTGCGGAATGGCGGCTTTCAAGGAGATTGCTGGCCAAAGACAGGCGTGTCAAGGACACTCGTGTCAGATGTTCATTGAGGAGCTTGCAGGCTTCAGGGCTCCCAGCCGAGGGTCGGCGCCCAGCCGAGGGTCGGCGCCCAGCCCTTTGAAGCTTTGCTGTTGATTGAGCGGCCTCAACTAAAACCTCCCGGGAAAGAGCAGGTCCTTCTTCAGCAAGTGATGAAATGCCAATAATAAAATACATAAAAATCAAAGCAGGCAACAATTTCTTTTTCTCCAGATGAGATAGCCAAAATCCTCCCCTTGATAGGGGTATTCCCTTCCCGCCGCCCAAAGGACCTCGCTGCGGCCCAAGGGATGACAGCCCCTTGTTGTGGAGGGGATAGGATAAACCATTTGCGTTTTGTATTGGGTTTTGCGGATGATCGGCATAGGGTACTTGCCGCAAAGGCCATCAAAACCGGTATACCCCCAAAGCAACCCTTCCCGGTGAAGCTTGGCGACCATCCGCTGTAAGGCCAATAAACTTCCCTGCACGCCGCCCACATGGGCTGCAACCGTTCCCGTAAAGGGATATAAACTTCCCTGGCACCCAGCGCACCAGAACAGGAAATCATGGGAGAAACCCGTTGAAGCGGTTACGCAATCCGCAGCGCAAGCGGCTTGCGCAATCGGATTGCCAAACAATACGGCCTCGGGGTTGATGATGAAGGCGTTCTCATCGTCATTCCAGAGCGGGTCGAGTTCGGTCAGGTAAGCGACATCAAAAGCCGCTTGTTCCAGGCAGATAAAGTCCGTCAGCAATTCCAGCCAGTAAATGAGCGGATAGATGTACCAGTGGACATGATAGAAACTATGGCGCATCCGGTTGCCGGAATCATTGGCTACGCTCCCGCGCCCCTGGATGCCCCGATCCATCAGGGAGATGCCGCCTAAATTGACCAGGCAGTAAGGGGTACGGGTTACATCCACCAACCTGACGGGTTCCCAAAAAGATACAGGTAAGCCGATCCGTATGTAAGGCGGGACCTTCATGGGACACCGGCATAAAAGATCACGGGGGTTTTCCGTATCCTCCCCTGCGGACGATACCCGCATGCCCCCGATTGTGATGGGAAACAAGCACGACCAGCAAATGTCCGTAATGGGATTGACAAACCGGCCCACGCAATTCCCGTGGACAGGCAGGGAATAAACAAATAAAAACAGGATTATGGAAAATGCATGCCTCCATTTCCTGAATGCTTGCGAGATTATACTCGACTTCCTTGCGACAGGCTTGGGAGCTGGGATATTATTCGCTCTTGTTGCAAGGCATATTCCCGCCTTTCCCGAACCGGAATTGCCAGTAAAGACGCCTTTTGGGAAATTGCCGTTTTTTGATGGCGTCGTCTTGTATGGCGTTGTCATTTTGCTCCTGCTGGGTCTGGTGAATGCGGCTCCGTATCAAGGTTAACTTCAGTAACCAGGAGAGCTTTTCCTTCCTGCGATACGGTTGCCGGCGTTTGCGTAATTCCGAACTTCCTGACCAGCACGCCGGATTGGTCAAAATAAACGGGCAAATTCAGTTTTTTCGAGAGGTCAAAGGGCGCGCCCTGAACCAGGATAATCTTTGGTTTCCGGGAGGCGTCCGCTAACTGGCGCTGCTTGATCGCCCATGCGACCTGCTTCGGGTCATCCCCGTCTACAAACAGGAAAGGGCAGCGGAAGGAACGGGTATCCAGGGGATTAACCTTCACGCCTTTTCGATGGAACACATTTCCTTGATGATCCTTGAGGTCATAAGGCACGGTGAGGGAAGGATCCCAATAAAAAGAGCGCGGCGTTATCGTTTTATGGATATTTTTGACCGGTGGGGGACGGTTCAATTGTTCCTTCGCGTGCCGTAAAATGGTTTGCTGATGTCCTTCCAGTTTCCCTGATTCTGATAAAGCCTGAAGCTTGGCCTTGATCAAATCCAGCAAGCTTTTCTCTTCGATCGGGAAAGTTTCTCCATAAACGGCAGGGTCTGGGACTCGAGAGTCTGCGGCACGAGTGTCTGCGGCACGAGTGTCTGCGACTGGCGAATCTTCGGCTGGGGAGTCTTCGACACGAGAGTCCCCGGCTGGCGAGTCTGCGACACGAGTGTCTGCGACTGGCAAGTCACCGGCTTGAGAGCTTTTGCCTGGTGAGATTTCAATGCTTATCCGAAAAGTACCTGTGAGGTAACAGGTTTTGCATGAACACAA
>CAYRJJ010000114.1:0-4417 GCA_964424515.1 uncultured Candidatus Finniella sp.
GTTACCGGCAACCGTAATTGTCGCCAACCGGTAATCTTAATTGTCGCCTAATAGTTGCTTGATGGAAAGCGATGCGCTTGGGTCCACCTTCCTGATGGGTTTGGGAATTGGTTACTGCGGCTTCTGGCAGACAAAGTCGTAGAAATAGAAGGCTTTCTATATTACCCCCACAAGCTCATCCGCTTTGTTCTGGAGCGCTGTCATGTCAGCTTCAAGGAGTTGGCGTGTGGCTTCCCTGTCGTTTGCGTCGTTGCTGGCTGGCGGAGAAATGGGATGACCCCACCAGAATACGCCACGGCCAAACGGGAGGGGTAAGTGAAAGCGATCCCAAGTGGTGAGACGACGCCGGCGGGAGGTGGAAAACGTGACGGGAATCATGTCCACGTTGGCCAATTTTGAAAGGGTAATGACGCCAGGGCTGGCAACTTGACGAGGCCCGCGCGGGCCGTCGGGCGTGATGCCAATGGTTTCCCCTTCCCGCAAAGTTTTTAGCATAGCCAGAAGAGCTTGGGTCCCGCCTCGTTGGGTGGAACCGGCTATGCACGTAATCCCCAAATACCCAACCGTTCTGGCAATGAGTAGGCCATCCCGATGGGTGGACACCAACATGCGAAAGGGGTGGTCTTTCCAGGTCCAGGCATAAGCCAGCATTCCCAACCGGCCATGCCAAAAGCAAACAATGAAAGGTTTTTTTTCTTGAAGATAAGACTCGGGAATTTCCTTGCCAAAGGATTCCCATTTGCAGGTGAGAAAAACCAGACGAATATACTGGGCTGCAAGAAAAGTGAAGAGGCGAAAAACAGCGTCAGATCTTAAAAGGTGGCGCATCCACTTCATCGGATTATGGGGCTTCAGAAGATGGCAGCGTCGATTGAGCGTGCCAAAGGTTGGCATAAATGCCGTTGCTTTCAAGCAAGGCCCGGTGATTGCCACTCTCAACGATTTTCCCCCCATCCAGGACATAAATCTTATGGGCTTCTACGACAGTTGAAAGACGATGAGCAACCATTAAGGTGGTCCGTCCTTCCATGAGAATTTTGAGGGCGGCTTGAACTTGCCGCTCAGAATCCGTATCCAGAGCGGATGTGGCTTCATCCAGTAAAAGAATAGGGGCATTTTTCAGCATGGCCCGGGCAATGGCGATACGTTGGCGTTGCCCGCCGGAAAGCTTAACTCCGTTTTCACCAATCATGGTGTGGTATCCTTGTGGCAGAACTTCAATAAATTCATGGGCCGCAGCTGCTTTCGCGGCTGCCATGATGTCGGTGTCCGTGGCATTAAAGGTTCCATAAGCAATGTTATCTTGAACCGTTGCATCAAAAAGCATAATTTCCTGGCTGACCAAGGCGATTTGCTGGCGTAAGGATTCTAGCGTAACGTCGCGGATATCAATTCCATCAATAAAAACAGTGCCTTGCTGAATATCATAAAATCGGGGGATCAGGTTGATGATAGTGGATTTTCCGGCGCCGCTCGCTCCGACAAGGGCAATGGATTGCGCCTTTTTGATTTTGAGGTTGATGCCATCCAGGGCGACTTTTCCATCTGGATATGAAAAGCGCACATTTTGGAATTCAATATGCCCTTTGACGGGAGGAAGCGGTTTTGCCTGGGAACGGTCTTGAATGATGGCGGGCGTATCCAAAATAGTAAAGACACGGGCAGCGGCGGCTAGACCTTCTTGTAAATTGGCATTCATGTTGCTAAGGCGTTTTAAGGGTTCATAAACCAGCAATAATGCTCCAATGAAGGATATAAATTCGCCGGTGGTGCGTGCATGGTGCATGACTTGCCAGCCGCCATAGGCGATGACAATGACAATCGCCATTCCGCCGAGGCTCTCAATAATCGGATGGGACGCTGAACGGACACGGGTCGATTTGTATACGAGGGCAAAGATGCGCTCAATCATGGCATGCGCCCGTTTGGCCTCATATTCTTCCGTCCGGTAAGCTTTAATGACCCGTATGCCTTGAAAAACCTGGGTCAGGTGGCCGGTAAAGCTGCCCAGCTCTTCTTGCGTATTGTTTGCCACTTTACGCATGCGGCGTCCAATACGCAGGATGGGGAGAACAGCGAGAGGAAAGATAAAGAAAGCGATACAAGCCAAAGCCCAGTCCCGATAAAACATCAGGGAAACTAAGAAAATTAAGGTAAATGAATCTTTACCCATGCCAACGAGCGTTGTGGCGACGGCGTTGCGCATGAGGTTGATATCATTGGTGAAACGCGACAATAAATCACCCGAGGAGGTTCCGTGAAAAAAGGCGAGGTCGAGGTGCAGGAGATGACTAAACAAACGATTTTGCAAGTCAGAAATAATACGCTGACCGACATACGTCATGATGACAGCTTCTCCAAAAGAGGTTGCCCCCTTCATAACGAAGGCCAGGAAAATGCCGCCACAAACCAGCATCAATAAAGGGAGGGTGCCGTTTGTAAAAACATCATCAAATACGGGTTGGAGAAGATAAGGCAAAGCAGACGTAGACAGCGCGGCCAAAATCATCAACACCAAAGCCACGCCAAAATACCGCCCGTAAGGGCGAATATGCTCATAAAAAATACGTCGACCCAATTCATGGCTTTTGGAGCGACGAGGGGCAGGAAAGGGAACACTATTCATATTCCTTTGATACTCTATATGGGTGGTAAATTTCTATAAAAATCGATACTTGGTTTGTTGTATCCGGTTCACTGTTTAGAAAAATACGAATGTTGCCATAACAGGGCCCATTTCAGCGCTAATTTTTATAGATAGGAGGTTTTTAGAGCTAAAGACCCTTTAAGCTGTTAAAAGGCGCTTTCACGTCTCTAACGAGTCAATTCATTGATTTATTCTACTTGGCGCTCCCTAACTAACATAGACGTTCGTTGTTTGAAAGTAACGAACGAATTTATGAAATTATGTTGCTTATTGAATTTTTATAAATGCTCTACTTTGAAACCTGCCAGCGGGCATGCCAGTTTTGGATATAGGTTTGAGCGAGGGCCGGGTTATGGATGACAAGAAGGTTTTCCGTATTTCTCTTGTAAGCGGCTGCAGAAAAATTATAGCTGCCGCTGATGACTTTAGCTTCATCAATAATCATTATTTTGTTATGGGCAATTCCGCTGGGAGCGTCAAACCGAAGGGGTATTTTCTGGTAAAGAAGGATGTTTTTGGCTGACCTCTCATCGTTCCTGTTGCTTTTATCTAACAGAACTTTAACCTCGACGCCGCGCATGGTCGCCTTCACAAGCGTATGGGCAATATCCGTATCCGTAAAAGAATAGGCTTGCACATAGATGGACTTTCTTGCGGCATCAATTTCATCAATAATTTTTGATTGGCACCGCTTGTTAGGGGTAAAACACACGGCAACAGAATTTTCAGATAGAGGAGAGGAAGAGTGAACGGGGACTGCCAAGACCTTTGAAGGGAGATGGATAAACTCTTTGGCGGTATATCCGCCCCCAAATCCGATCAGGAAAGAGGCGATCACCAACGGGAATGAGGGAGCCTTAAGCTTTTTTATGCGTTTCATCTATGCTCTCTTCTAAAATCTTGAGCATAGAATTGCGTAAAAACCTTAATATTCAGTTAATAATTTGACCAAGAGCCTAAGAGACGGGCGCCTCTAATGTTAGGCGGTTACCTTCAATTTTAAATCCTTTTAATCTTTTCAAAAAGTTCATCCCCAACAAAGAAAGACCCGAGAGATTCTGGCAAACAGAAGCTGAAACATCCTTCACGGTAAGGCTACCCACTTTAAGCTCTGAAAGATGGATGAATGCGCCAAAAGTTAGGCCGTTGGCTGTTTGCATAGGTTCACTATAAGACAAATTCTCCACATCAATGCCCAGCCGTTTGGCATCGCGGATGGTTAAAGCGATTTTGGAGGCTCCCGTATCCACCATAAATTGAACCGGTACCGCATTTACATACGCTTCAATTTGGAAATGACCATCTTTTGAGCGCATAAAACTGACGCTTCCATTTTCGTTTTGGGTGGCGCTGAAAGGAAGGAGGTTACCTTTAACCTTGCCCGTGAGAGCAGAGATGTCTTCATAATAACTATATCCTACTAATAATGCCAGGAAGATGCCCGCCCAGGCGGCTGCGTATTTCAAGGCTTGAAAAGAGCCAAAATGATGAATCGCAGGAGCAACAGCGCAAAGAAGGATCATACCCAGTATGAGGTCGGCCACATGGTTACCCGAGTTTAAAATATAAGGGAACCTCCACATAAGGAATCCCAGTAACAGAATGCCTGAGATGACGAAAGTGATCACCCCTGTATAACTTTTTTTCATTGTGTTCTCGCTACTCATCATTTTTTGGATGAGTGATAAAAAGATTGAAGAATAAGGGGACTTTAGGCATATGTTTCGAAAATTTTACCACAAATTAGGCTCAAAATGCGCTATCCACCAT
>CAYRJJ010000115.1:0-4370 GCA_964424515.1 uncultured Candidatus Finniella sp.
GGAAATCTACCATGAACTCGTCCCCTTTGATGCTGCCCTGGCGCAGCAAGCTTCCGACCGCGGCGTCAACATCCTTCGCGCTACGCAAGCGAAAGAAACGCTGCCCCGTATTTCTAACGACCCTGGGCATTTCGAGTGCCGCTTTTGCGACTGGAAAGACCGGTGCTGGACAGACGAATCTGGGACAAGCGAGCTTGGGAAAGAAAGGCTATAAGGGAAAATGTCAAAGCGACGCCTCACGGCCGCCGAACTGAAACAACTCTTGCTGGACAGGCTTCTCGAGGTTCTGTATTACCTTTTTCCAGCGGGCAAGATCGTTGGCAAAACGTTTAAGATCGGCAACGTTCAGGGGGAGGAAGGGGAAAGCCTGGTTGTCGAGCTTTCCGGCAGCAGGGTGGGCCTATGGTATGATTTCGCTACTAATGAGGGCGGGGATGTCTTATCCTTATGGGCTGCCGCCCACAAATGGGACATCTACCGTCATTTTTGGGACATCGCCACCTCCATTCAGGAATGGGCGGGGATTCCAGCAAGTCCCGTTTCGCAATTCCAACCCGCAAGGGAGACGTTAGAGACGCCAGCATCGTCGATGCCAGCATCGGAAATGCAGACCCAACCAGAACAAACCCCGCAGCCTCACATGTCCGAAGCGCAAAGCGCGGAACCGTTAGGAGCGCCCACAGGCAAATGGCTGTATCAAGCCGTTGACGGCGCTCCCCTGGCCTGGGCTTACCGCTATGACCCTCCTCAAAGAAAAAAAGAAATCCGCTACCAGGACGCTCAAACGGGGCAATGGTCAATCGCGTGCCCGCGCCCCCTCTACAACCAGCCAGGCATCGCCCGCTCTGATACGGTCGTCCTCGTGGAAGGGGAAAAGTGCGCTTCTGCCCTGGTAAATATGGGAATCTGCGCAACCACGGCCATGAATGGCGCAAATGCCATTATGGACAAGACGGACTGGTCGCCTTTGGTCGGCAAGCATGTGCTGGTGTGGCCTGATCATGACGACCCTGGCAAAGGATATGCGGACAGGGTTATTAAAAAACTTGGGGGGTTGGGGCTTGCGTCCCTTACGCTCATGGCTATCCCCGAAGACAAGCCGGATAAATGGGATGCGGCGGATGCCATAGCTGAGGGGATGGATGTCAGGGCTTTTATGGACGCTTGCCCGCGTGCCCTTTCCTCCAGCGTCCTTCCCTCCACTGATGGGCTACCCGCCTTCACGGTTGGACAATTACTGGACGATGACAGTCCCTTGCCGCAAGACCTGGTCGCGCCCCGCATTTTGACCCCTGGGGGTCTGCTTGTATTCGGGGGTGCGCCCAAGGTTGGAAAGACTGACCTCTTGCTCAGTTGGCTCACCCACATGGCGGCCGGGTTGCCCTTTCTCGGCATGACGCCGTCCAGACCCTTAAAGATATTTTACCTGCAAACCGAGATCATGTACGACTACTTGCGGGAACGGTTGAACGCCATGCCTTTTGACCCGCATTTCCTGCCCCTGATGCGCCAGAACCTCGTCATAACCCCCCAGGTGCGGCTTCTGCTGGATGAAGGAGGCGTCACACAGGTTTATAACACCGTTGAACGTTTTTTTAGCCCAAGGGAAGTTGACCTTATCGTCATCGACCCTTTGCGCAACGTCTACGACCCTGGCAAGTCCGGCAGCGAGAATGACAATACCGCTATGCTGGCTTTCCTGCAAGACCGCGTGGAGAAGCTGAGGCATCTTGTTAACCCCGCTGCGGGCATTATATTGACCCACCATACGAAGAAAATAACAAAGAAGATGGTGGAGGAAGACCCGTTTCAGGCGTTGAGCGGGGCAGCCAGCTTGCGCAGCTTCTATACGACAGGGCTGCTGCTGTTCCGGTCTGATGAACAGAAAAGCGTCCGCCAGATCATGTTTGAACTGCGTAACGGCAAGGCTATCCCTGTGAAATGGGTGGACAAGATCGACGGCCGGTGGCGCGAGATGTCGTTACACTCGGAGCGGGTAGTCCGTAAAGATTATGGCCAAAAGCTCGATGCCGAGCGAAGCCGCTGCCATGACGTGATTTTGCAATTGCTGCTGGACGAGGCCAGAAAAGGAAATTTGTATACGCCTAACCAGTTCTCTAAGTCTTTTGAAGGCCATATAGGATTAGGAGGCCATAGAACCATTGATGCCCGTATCAATGTATTAGCTACCAAAGGCTTTATAAAATTCAACAGGGAAGAACGGGAGATTGAAAAGAGCAAATACGGCGTGATGTGCGTGGAAGGGATGGAAATCCCCGCCGGAAAAGAGGTTGACCCTGAAACGGGTGAGGTGGCTCATCTGATGAAACGCTTGTTGCCGACGCACTTTAAGGAAAGCCAGACAGGGGCGATTTTACCCGTCGAAAACCCCGAAATCTGGGTTTATTCAGAAAGAAAAGGAGGGCAGGAATGAAAAGAGTCAAACTAGCAAGGAAAGATAGAAAGGCGATGGAAGAGATGGAAAAGTATTCAAAGCTCAAGAAATATACGCGGGAAAGCCTGGATGCGGATATGGCGCGTTGGATGGCCACTCTGCGCCTTTTAAAAGAGGCACGCAACAAATAGAACCGGAACACGGTAGAACAATGACTTTAATTTTAAGATAGAAAGGAGAATGAACATGAGGGAAAAAACGATTGAAGCCGCTATTGATGAGATGAAATCCCTGTATCCAGAATCCAGAGATGCAAGCCCCCAGGCGACTATAGCCGACCTTGAAGCCTGGAAAGGGCTGCGCCATGCAACGCAAAAAAAGGATTTCTGGGAAGAAAAAGCAAATGGATTCAAGCTCAAGTTAATGCGTTCCTTAAAAGAGTGCGACACCCTCGTGGATGGAGGCGCCGTTCTGGTTACGTGGAAAAGCCAAAGTCGGACTGATCTGGACAGGAAGCGGTTTAGGGAAGACCATCCCGACCTTTACCAAAAGTATGAAACCAGACAAACATGCCGCGTTTTTAGAGTGAAAGGAAATGAACGGCAATAGACCAACGCCATGGCTACAAATACCTTTAATATGCAAAGCTATGGGCGGGCATTGAATAGCAACTTTAGAAATCAAGATTTAATCTGACAATACGGGACTGTCATTTAATCTCCTCCTTTTCTTAGTTCTTCTATTGTTTTTATTGGTAATTGAGTTACTTTTTGTATAAATTCCAAAGGAGAACCCTCTGCTATCATAATTTTGGCTGTTTCTAGTTTCTCTTCCTGTTTGCCTTCCACCTTGCCCTCTGCTTTGCCCTCTGCTTTGCCCTCTGCTTTGCCCTCTGCCCTTTCAGAAGCGAACTCAACTGCATATTTTTCCTTCTCGATGGTGTCCGTTTTGTACTCGCGTATGTCGCGAGGGTTCCATTTCGGGAAATAGAGCCGTTCAAGGGCTTGCGCAATGACGGGCGGCATCACAATGCCCTGCTTCTCAAAATCAGCTATCGCCTCGTGGGTGTAGTTGGGGGCGAATTTAAAAATACTCAGCCACCAGTCCGTTAAGGTAAAGTCTTTTTTGGGAGGAAAGACATTATGCCGTGCGCGGGGCAATTCAATCTGGATCATTTGAAGGTGCTTGATCTGCTGACCACTGTACGTATCCGTCATCAGGTAATGTTTCATAAACTGGCCTTCCTGTAACGGATTGCTTCTTGCCCGTTCAACCAGGCTATCAGAAATCTTATCCTTGATGCCGAGGGAGCGGTTCGTGTCATAGCCCAGCACCTGAATGGCTATGGTCGGCTTCAGGTTGCGGTACCACATGGGATCCTGAAGTTCGGTTTCAGACAGTTGCTGGGAGTAGGTGGAAGCACCGTAGTACAACACGCGCTCGTCAAAATTTATGTGGCGGTGAGCTTGCATCTCGATCACATAATGGCACCCTGATTGGGAGATTACATGCATATCCATAAACGTTTGCTTGATCTTTTCCTTTGCCTTTGCTAAGGGAGGAACGGCAATAGAAGCTTCTCGCACGTCTTTTACCCTATCATGCGCAAAATCAGGCACGAACGTATTCAGAAACGACTTGATGATTTCCTTATTCTCCTCGATTGCAGGGGATAGAAGGTGCTTGAAGGCCGTATCTGTCGTCGGATCGGCGTATTCGCCTCCCTGACCAAAGGATTTAAGTCCCTCAATGAGTTCCTGTGTCTCATCGCTGGTTTGCGTATTCGGGTTATGAAGCGGTGCGGTCGTCATCTATAAAACATCCTTAATTTTCCTCGTGTTCAGGAAGCAGCATAACACAAAAAGCTTTTCGCAGGTATGGTTTTGTATTCAGGGATTGTGAGCGTAATCCATGGTCAAAGCTTCCCGTTTCAGCGCAGCTATTTGCCGCATCCTTAAACGCTTGTTATGACCCT
>CAYRJJ010000116.1:0-4306 GCA_964424515.1 uncultured Candidatus Finniella sp.
AACCGCTCCAAAGCCTTACCTAGAAAGCCTCTCGAGGGTTTTCTTCCAAGCGCTAAATAATGAAAACTAATACCTGGATTTTTCTGCGGCTGATAAGGTATTCAACAAAAGATAAGTCACCGTCATGGGCCCCACGCCCCCGGGCACAGGCGTCAAGAAGCCAGCAACTTGCCGCACGTCTTCAAAGGCGGCATCGCCCTGGAGAGACGTTGTTCCATCAGGGTTGGTCACGCGGGTGATACCGACATCAATCACAACAGCTCCAGGCTTGACATAGTTTGCTGTGATTAAACTTGGCTTACCCATAGCCAAAACAAGCACATCAGCCCACCGGCATTCTTCCTTCAGGTTAACGGTTCGGGAATGGGCTTGAACGACAGTGGCATTTTTAAAGTTGAGCAGCAAGGCTACGGGGCGGCCAACCAGCAGTGACCTTCCCGCCACCACTGCGCGTTTTCCTTCAAGAGAAGGGAGGACGGACTGAATCAGATGGAGACATCCCAAAGGCGTGCAGGGAATAAAATTTGGACGGCCTGCAAATAGAAGCCCCAGGTTTTGGGGATGAAGCCCATCCACGTCCTTATGGGGGTCAAGATGAGAAATCACCCGCGCTGCATCGACAAACTCAGGCAAAGGCAATTGAATTAAAATACCGTGGATCTGCTCATCGGCATTTAAAGATTCAATTTTTGCAATGATTTCTTTTTCAGGCGTATCCCCTGACAGGGTATGGACCTCAGATTTTATACCCGCTTGTTCACAAGCTTTTCTTTTATTGTTGACATACACATGGCTGGCGGCATTGTCTCCTACCAGAAGAACAGCAAGGCCGGGGGCGTACCCTCGTACCTTCTTAAAATTCATCACTTTGCTGGCAATGTCTTGACGGATTTGAGTGGCTATTGCTTGCCCGTCAATAAGTGTTGCAACCATATAGCCCTCTTTTAGAAAGGAAACTTTATGGCTAATTGGATGAGAATACCTTGGACCAGGGATATAGCCAAAATTAAAACCAGGGGAGAAAGGTCCACTGCCCCCATATTGGGCAAAAACCGGCGAATGGACGCAAGGGCTGGTTCAATAATGCGAAATAAAAATGTATGCAATCCACAAACAAAATTATTATAGCGATTGATAACATTGAATTGCTCAAGCCACCCCAGGATGACATAAATAAAAATTGCCCACCAATAGGCATTTAAAACCATAATGATGACGCGAATTAAAGGAACCAGAATAATATCCATATCAAATTCTCCTTACGAGGCCAAGGAAGCAACCAGCTGTGCATCTCTGTGAATGCCCATCGCGCCTAAAGCTTTCGCTAAAATGTGATGGGCGGTTAACTCTGCTTTTTCATATTGCCTTGCGGGCGTATCGTGGTCAATGAGGCAATCCGGTAACATCATCGGCCGAATCTTAACGCCGTGGTCTAAAAGACCTGCCGCTCCCAACACATGGAAGACCTGGGTTGCAAACCCCCCAATTGCCCCTTCTTCAACAGTAATCAAAATTTCATGGTTACGCGCAAGTTGACAAACGAGGTCCGCATCAATCGGTTTTGCAAAACGGGCATCGGCAACCGTTGTCGATAAACCATAAGCCATCAGCAAATCGGCCGCTTTCATAGCCTCTGCCAAACGGCTACCCAAAGAAAGGACCGCAATCTTTGTTCCTTCGCGCATGATGCGGCCTCTCCCAATTTCGAGGACTTGAGCCGGCGCAGTGAGGTCAAGGCCAATCCCTTCCCCGCGGGGATATCGAAAAGCGCAAGGGCCATCGTCAAGGGCCGCTGCCGTCGCAACCATATGCTTCAGTTCCAATTCATCCGCTGCAGCCATAATAACCATATTCGGCAAGCATCCCAGGAAAGCCAGGTCATAACTCCCCGCATGGGTTGCCCCATCCCCCCCAACAAGGCCCGCACGGTCCATAGCGAAACGAACGGGCAGACGTTGTAACATCACATCATGGATAACCTGGTCATACCCTCTTTGTAAAAAAGTGGAATATATAGCAACAAAAGGTTTCAACCCGTCACAAGCCATGCCTGCCGCAAAGGTGACAGCATGCTGTTCGGCAATGCCCACATCAAAACACCGGTCAGGAAAGCGTTTAGCAAAAAGATCCAGTCCCGTCCCCGCGGGCATCGCTGCCGTAATAGCAACAATCCGGCCGTCTTTTTCAGCCTGGTCAACCAGGCTTTCCCCAAATACTTTCGTATAGGTGGGAACAGCCGTTTTAGGCAGATGTTGTATGCCTGTGACCACGTCAAATTTGCTTACGCCATGGTACTTGTCCGCAGAAGCTTCAGCAGGGGCATAGCCCCGCCCCTTCTGCGTTACAACATGTAACAGTATAGGCCCTGATTCAGCCCGGTCCCTTACGTTTTTCAATACAGGAACGAGGTGATCCAAATCATGGCCATCCACGGGACCCACATAAAAGAAACCAAGCTCTTCAAACAAAGTTCCGCCTGTAACCATACCCCGCGCAAATTCTTCGGCGCGACGCGCGGCAGTCTCAAAAGACTTTGGCAAGTGACTGGCCACATCCTTGGCTATTTTACGTAATGAATGATAAGAACGGGAAGAGAGGAGGCGAGATAAATAACCACTCATCGCCCCAACAGGCGGCGCAATCGACATATCATTGTCATTCAAGATAACAATCAAGCGACTGGCCATAGAGCCGGCATTATTGAGAGCCTCATAAGCCATACCGGCGCTCATGGCGCCATCTCCAATCACAGCGACAATATTGTGATCTTCTCCTTTCAAATCCCTGGCAACGGCAAAACCTAACGCGGCGGAGACAGAGGTAGCCGCATGCGCGGCCCCAAAAGGATCGTAGGCGCTTTCACTCCGCCGCGTAAACCCCGAAGGTCCATCAGCCTGGCGCAAATGTGCCATTTCCTCCCGCCGTCCTGTCACAATTTTGTGGGGATAAGCCTGGTGCCCCACGTCCCAAATAAGCTTGTCTTGAGGCGTATTAAAAACATGATGCAACGCAATGGTTAGTTCTACCACCCCAAGGCTCGCCCCCAAATGCCCTCCTGTTCGGGACACGATATGAATTGTTTCCTGACGCAGTTCATCCGCAAGTTGATGTAAAGCGTCCATAGATAAACCTTTCATATCTGCAGGGAAGCGGATTTTATCCAGATATGGAGTTTTCTTTAAAACGGGGTTAATCACTTAAAAGTTGCCTCCTGCAAAAATCATCATTTTCTGGAACCTGCATACCCCAAGAATTTAAGCAAGCATCGTCTTGAAAGCAAGAAGTATATCTAACCCACTGGTTATTTTTTGTCTTTGATACTATTTTGTAATTTACAATTTGTTTAGAAAGAGATCGTTATGCTAATTTAAGAACAGATTGTCCTAACAGGAGTTAATAATGCGCAAGGGATCTTTTTGGACTAACCATCCCTATCATTTTACCATTGTTTTTGCAATGGCGGCCATCACATTGGGCGTAGTGAATATCCACGCCGGGCAACCCCAAAAACCGGAAGCCCCCCAACATCCATCTCTGCTTCACTTTGGAGGACGGGAAGTCAAGATCGGCAGCAACGTTGCCCCTTTAACCATTGTCATGTATTATTCCTTAACGTGCCCTCACTGTCACGATTTTCAGAAAGAAGAGTTCCCGAAAATTCAAAAAGAGTTTATTGATAAAGGTCTCGTTCTCTTTATAGTCCGGGACTTTCCAACAGATTCGTCTGCAATCAAAGCCGCAAAAATTGCCTGGTGCCATGGCACGAAACAATATCTCCCTTTTGCCCAAAAACTTCTTGAAACCCAAGAGGAATGGGTTCCAAAAGATGCGCAAAAAACCGAAAAGGCAGATAAAGCCCTTCACGATATTGCAACAAGGGACCTTGGTATCTCAGAGACGGACTATTATAAATGCCTGGCCAATGAAGGTATTGAAGCTTCCATCCTTGGAAGCAGTTTTGAAGCACAGAAAACTTATCAAATTGATGGCGCTCCTGCTTTTTTGATCAACGGTGAAGTCTATAAAGGTATTTTTACTACCGAAACGATTCGCAAGAAATTACTTGAGATGAACATTCACGAACTTACCACCCATTAGTTTTGACGGGGGGAAGATAATATGATAGAAGACTCCTGAACCGGGTGCGGCCTTAATAGGATGTGATAAATTACCTGAATTGGTTAACTTTTTGCCAAAATTGCTCCCACTTGCCATCTGATCTTGCCAGCGTTCTAGGGATCAAGACAACGTCCATACCCTTTTCTTTCCAACGCATTCCTGATTGGCAAAGGCGGGCTTTTATGAT
>CAYRJJ010000117.1:0-1970 GCA_964424515.1 uncultured Candidatus Finniella sp.
TCGACCCAACCCAAAGCGACGGTTGCGCCTACCCCTGAAGTCCTGTAAAGTTTCGCCATATCTGCGCGATTTTTGAGAGAAAAGGCGGAAATGTGACGATATGGGATACGCCTCAAGAATTCAAACAAGCTTTTTGCAAGGAACATCAGAACTACATTCTGGCTGATGTCTTTCATCGTATCAAGGCGCACCTTCTGTATCCTTTAAATTGCGGATGTGAAAGCAAGAGCTACTGCCCTTGTGAGGATTTGCGGGCGCGGGTGGTTCTGACCTTGAATATAGAGCTTTATAACCAGGCTGAAGACTGGCAGAAGGATCAACGCCTCCTGTCCGCCTTGCGGCACTTCCTGCAAATCCCCGATGACCGGTTTCTGAGACGGCATCTCGACAAAATCCATGCGCCGGATTTTATTGCCAGAGAGTTTCAGAAAAAAGTCGAGGCCAAACATTTTCAGATTGTTAACGAGTTGGTGTGGACATTGTTGCGCCTGGTAGCTACCAATCACGCTGTTGGTTTCAGTGCGCCGCATGCCAGCCTCAATGAGGCAATCGGGATCATTTTAGGGAAAGCTCCCCTGAAATCCAGGTGGAGGAAACAGGCGCAAAAGGATTACCTATGCGGGGAGAAGGGGTTTATCGCTCATTTAAAAACCTATAAGGCCGTCTGTCACTTCATTGCGGCCTTCAAGCTTATCGACCCCGCTGGGAAGCGCTCTTATTTTAACTTGACGAAACCCAGACAAATTGAAAAATTTCTGAAATACTCCCATGGTCTAAGAGAAATACTGTTGATCCTGGAAACGCCTAACAGCAAGGAAAAAAACCTGTTTACGCCCGATTCCCTGATCCCGTTGCCGGATTGGGTGGATAGCGACGATATGGATATTCCCATTGAACCGCTTGCGGACAAGCTTCGATATCTTAAAGAGCAACTGGCAGCCGGCATTGCCGCCAGCGAGCGCCGTTAATCAGCCTATAGAAAACTTCCCGCCATAAAGCAGACTTGCGCAATCTCTTTGCGCAAGCATCTATCAATTCTCGCATATTCGTTAATTAACTCACCCTAAATGACGTATTCAAACAAGACCTCAGAAATTTAAAAGTCTAACTTTTATGACTCCTCTATTTCTTTGTACCTTGATGAAGCCGAGAGTCAACTAACCCGCATTAAGGAAAGGATATGACGATGAAAGATATAATAGTCAGCGATGGAACTCATCCCAACCGCTTGTTAAACCGCCAGGAGGCGGCCGCATTTTTAGGAGTCAGGGAAGATACGCTTGCGGCCTGGAAGTCAACAAGGAAGTACGATATTCCGGTTGTCAAGGTGGGAAGGCTGGTGCGCTATCGTTTTGCTGACCTTCTGGAGTTCATTGACCGCCGGACGGTCAACAGGCCAACCGCCTCCCTGGAAAAGAAAAGCCGATGATACAGGTTTAAGGGAACAGATAGAGGAGTTCCCCAAAGCTGGCGTGTTCAATTCTTGCTGTATACCATGGAGAGTTAAAGTGCTTGAATCTGCTCTCAAGTTTGCTGAGAAAAATATACCCGTCTTTCCCGTTCACGGGCTGATCAACGGACAATGCACGTGCGGGAAAAGCGGTTGCCCGTCCGCCGGCAAGCACCCCGTCCCCTTCAACGGATTTAAAAGCGCAACGTGCGACCCGTCTCAGGTTGAGCAATGGTGGACGCACCACCCTTACGCCAATATCGGGCTTCCTACCGGAAGAGTATCGGGGCTTGTTGTGATTGATATTGACCCGCGCCATGGAGGGGACGAGAGCTTTTTTGACCTTGAAAAGCAATATCAGGCTTTTCCCCCGACAAAAGAAGTCCTCACAGGGGGCGGGGGGCAGCACCTTTATTTCCAGCGTCCTCCCGCTGGCATGGCTTGCAAGACAGGTAAATCAGGATTGTTCCGCGGCATTGATATCAAGGGGGACGGGGGATATGTCATCGCTCCGCCTTCT
>CAYRJJ010000117.1:2070-4125 GCA_964424515.1 uncultured Candidatus Finniella sp.
CTGGATATTTGCCAATCCATCAACCAGACAACATGCAAGCCGCCCCTTCCTGAAAACGAAGTTACCCAAATTGTCAATTCAATCGCCTTGAAAGAGGCTCGCAAAATGGGAGGCGCATCTTATGGATAATCCTTTGAGCGGGCTGGAGCTATATCAGCAAAAACTTCAGGAATCCGGAAAGAAAAACGGGAATGGGGGATCTGCAAGCGAGCTTGCGTGGCTTGACCCCAATCCCGTTGAAGAAGGTTTGTTCCCCGTTCCCTCTTTTCCTGTGGACATATTGCCTGTCCCCTTGCAGCCGTGGATAACGGACGTTACCGAGCGCAAACAGTGCCCTCCCGAGTATGCGGCGATACCCGCCATGATTATGATGGCAAGCCTGGTTGGCAAGGGGTGCCATATCAAGCCTCTGGCCAGGGACGACTGGCGGGTTGTCCCGAATCTTTGGGGTGGCATTGTGGGAGACCCGGGCACGCTTAAAACGCCCGCGTGCCAGGAGGCGTTGTTTCCTCTCAAGTCCCTGGAAAAAGACGCCTTTGAAGCATACGCAAAGGAGATGACGGAATATCAGGAAAAAATAGAGGTCTATCTCGCTCACAAGGCATGTCTGGACTACAAAAAAAAGAAGGCCGTCAAAAATGACGATAAGGACGTTTTGGCTCTCCTGGCGGAAGAGTATAAAGCCTTAAAGTCAACCGAGCCGCAAGTCCCTATCCTGCGGCGGTACAAGGTTGGGGACATAACGCTTGAGAAGCTGCACGAGCTTTTGTCAAAAAATCCCCGCGGCTTTCTGATGTTTCGGGATGAGCTAATGGGGTTTCTGGCTTCCTTTGAAAAGAAGGGGCATGAAACAGACCGGAGCTTCTATCTGGAAGCCTGGGACGGAAATGCCGATTATCCCCTTGAACGCATTATCAGGGGAACCATTATGGCTAAAGAGATTTGTCTTTCCGCGCTGGGAACGATCCAGCCTGAAAAGCTTCTGGGTTACTTAAGGCAAAACATTAATAACCTGGCCAACGATGGATTGATACAACGGTTCCAGCTTCTCGTTTATCCTGACCGGAAACCGTGGCGGCTTGTTGAAAAAATCCCTGATTCATTTGCCCGAGACCGTATCCTGTTTATTTGCAAGAGCATTGCTTCCATGGATTTCATGGCTTATGGAGCCATTCAGGATTTGCCCCGCTATGAAGGGGAAGAAAGCAGACCTTATTTCCGGTTTACCCCTGGAGGGCAAGATTTCTTTAACGAGTGGATACAAAAGCACCAGGCGGAAAAGCTGGATGGAAACGACAAGGGCGTTATTATCGAGCATTTGTCCAAATACCGGAGCCTGATGCCTTCTATTGCCCTGATAGATCACATCATTGCCGCGGCCGACAGCAAGAAATCGTTAGGGCAAGTTTCCCTGGAATCCGCAATGAAGGGCGCTGCCTGGTGCGATTATCTTGAAGCCCATGCCCGTCGCATCTACGGGATGGCTTTAAGCGGGGACTTCAAGGGCAATGACAAGACCTCAAAAGCCGAGGACTTTCTCGCCTGGATGCGCAAGCAATCGCAAGGCGACGCCCCTTTAAGCCGCCGGTTTATGTTGAGGTACTCAAGGCTGAGAACTTCCAAAGAGCTTGACCCGATGCTTTCTGATCTTCTGGGTATGGGATATATCGAAAAAATTCATGACGCAGCCTTTCGTATTGCGCCCCAGGCAGCCACAAGCCCTACCAGGAGTGGGGGAACGCAGGAGCTACGGCCATGATCCAGCCAGCGTCAAAAGCAAAAAAAACAGTGGCCATTCCATTAATTGAAAGGAAGAAAAATGAGCAAGAAGGACGTAATCGCGCGTGAAAATGAAATTTTTGGTGAAAAGGTACAGGATTTAACCCGCAAACTATTTGCTACGCTTGAAGAGGGTGAGAGCATGAATATTCGCTTAAGCAGCGTGTTAAGCGTTTTGATAACGGAGGCTCAAAACGTTCCGCCCGAAAGCAAGTTTGTGATTGGGGCGTGCATGGAGGATTGCATGAGGATTTTAGGCGTAGCCACGAGAACCGA
>CAYRJJ010000118.1:0-4096 GCA_964424515.1 uncultured Candidatus Finniella sp.
TCTTTATCTTTATCTTTATCTTTATCTTTATCTTTATCTTTTGATTTATGCAAATCAATTGATTCGTCTAAAGAACACAATGATACTGATATATCGTTATTCTTAAGAGAAGAAATTTTGTCCGGATCTCCTATATTTTGGTTTAAAAGATCAGGTAGTGTCTGTCCGCTAATAAATGCTTTTGTATCTTCATAAAAAGTTCGTATTCTAAGATTTTGTGTGTTTTTGTTTTGCGTCTCTTTGCTTTTCAGCAATAAGGTAACACCAAAAACTGCAATATTTTTGCTTTTTATTTTTATGTTAACATTCTCATAATTTTTATCTACCTCATTATAGTAACATTCTGTACATTGTTGTTCAAATTTTTTCAGTTGATCATGTACCTTGTCAAAATTAATAATGTTTGGATTACATTCAGCAGGAAAACTAAAAGCTAGTTTTTCACAATAGCGAAAACGCTCTTCTTGAGGGTTTATCAATAACGTAGCCTCATTTATTGTCTCCTCTCTTATTGTCTCAGTTGCCAGTAAAGAATATATTATGGTAACTAAAAAGAACAAAACTCTATTAACCATTTAATTAAGCCTCCTCTTCTAGAGAAATAGAATATTTAAAATCCTAGGGATTTAGCTTCTTCAAAAAGTTTATCAGCTTTCTCAGGATTATACGGAAGACCAGCGCCATTCTTGTATATTTCTGCTAAATAATAGGTCGCCTCTCCACGAATTATTGAGTTAATATCTTTATCACCCTTAATAGTATGAAACATCCTAGCCGCTAATGATGGTATTTGTTGTGTATTACGGAAATTGCTTTCATGATAGATACGTTTTGCAAGCTCTAATCGGTTTTCATGCCGATCTTCTTCTTCATTACGGGAGAAATCTATCAGACATTCGTAACCTATTTGCGCATCAGGAATCATATTAGTATCGCTGACAGCCTGCGTGACGGTACTCAACAAAAAATTGTTCCAATCAGGAATTTTTAACGTATCCTCACTAACATCTTTTCTTTTTTGGTTTTCTAAATCAAACTGGCTATTATATTCTATCTTTGCGTTATAATAAGTTACGTGAAACTTCTTAATTTCTTTTATGTCAGAGGTTAGCCTAGGTTGACTGTCATATTCTCTTACTACTCCAGCCCAAGAAAGGCTATTTAAATGACCTTTATGAATCCATATAATTTTTTTGAGCAAGTCTATTTTTAAAGTTGCAAAAAAATCTTTAGAATCAATACCGGCGACATAGTTTCCACATATATCAAGAAATTGAAATGTGGATTTTTCTAATAGAGATTTTAAATTTTTTTCAAAATGCTCTTGGGAAAATATTTGCTTAGTAGCGCGGTTGTAAGATAAATCTAAGACTCGGAGGTGTTTAAAAAAACTACTACCGCTCAAAGCGTTTATAATATCTGCGATTCCTTGATTTGCAAGGAATCCTGTTCTAACCCTTAACGCTTCAATGCCTTTTTTTGTATGTTCCTCAATGATTTTGTCTTTTTGCGTACAATCTTCTAGAAATTCCTTTACGTTGACATCTTGTTCCGTAAATTTAATTTCACAAACGTTTTTTGAACTATAATCAAGCGCATGTTCAGCATCAATTTTGTCATTAATTTCAGGGTCCCCACAAAAGCCCCTTAAGCTAGAAAGCGATAAAAAAAGTAAAATTTTTGCGTATTTCATAAAACTCTCCTTGTATATTGCGATTTTATGTAAAATGTAAAACACAACCACCCTTAGCAGATTACAAAAAAGTTTACAATTATTTTTCCTTTCTTGATAAGTTGTATTAAGAAATCAATGCTACCTCTATCAAATCCACTCCTAGACAGAGCTTTCAGCCTATTGTCACAACTGCGGGATAACCCTAAAACCTTACTGTGCAGTCAAATAAAAATCCGCGCTAAATTGCCGCCTTATGGTATACGCAATTCTCCAAAAAGCGGCGGGAAATCACATTTCCGGTTGCTTTTTTCCTCATAAAATTGTATGATTTCCTTAAGGTTGGAGCCGAATAGACACCCATCAGCAATATCATTGCTGGCGTTAAAAATGGCCTCCAACCCGTTTTCTATCGGCTCCTCCCTCACTGTGCAGTTACCCCTTTCCAAAGGACATGAAGGGATGGCCATTGTTCCCAACCGTGGGGCGCTTAGAACCTTGGCGGACTTCAGCATTAACGAAGAATTCTGCCAGAAATTCGGCGGGAAAGTCTTTGGCTATTCCGGCCAAGCGACGCCCGCCTACCAGCAATTATGTGGAAATTTCTCCCTGCTCATTGACCGCATGGCGGGCGAGTTGCAGACCATCAAGACGCAGATCCCTCTTTCCTGCAACAGTGAGACGGGAAATCTTTGGGAAGAAGCATGACCCCTTCGACTAGCTCAGGACAGGCTCTGTCCCTTACGAAACAGGAAGCCTTGCGCAAGGCGCAAAGCTGCTTCCGAGCCGCCAACCTCCACCCCTCATCGCAAGAGTTCAGGCTGAAATGCATCGACGACCAAACTTTTTATGACGGCACGGGGCAATGGACGGCGCGGGATTTGCAGGTATTGACCATGCGGGAGCAATTGCCGATTACCGTCAATATCTGCAAGGGCTATGTGGATGCGCTGTCTGGCGTGGAAATTCAATCCCGCTACCGGACGGCGTGCCGTTCCGACTCCCATAGGGAAGAAGACGACAAACTGGCGGAAGCGTTGACCCACTGGCTGTTTTATATTCAGGAACACCAGGACTTGCCGTACAAGGGGTCGCTCAAGTTCAGGGACTCGCTGATTTGCGGAATTGGATGGAGCCACTTATGTAAAGAAGACGGGGTTTATTATTACGATTACGTCCACCCCTTTAACGTGATTCCTGACCCTGACGACCTCAGTCCCCAATATACGGCCATGAAGTACGTGTGCCGCAAACGGTGGATGTCACCCGATATGGTCAAGGCCAGATGGCGCAAGGCGGCGACAAGCCTTGATTTAACGTCTTCCGATTTTACAGGCTCCGGCTTTTATGGCGGTTCCCCTGAACTGGACGACCGGAATGGCGCTTATACGGATGCCAGCGCTTCCCCAAGCGCCAACCGACTCCTTGTGGTCGAAGTCCAGTATAAGGTGCCCCATAAGGCTTACAAGGGCATGGACAGGGAAGGCCGTCCCTTCGAGACTTTTGACCTGGATACGGCGGAAGACCTTGCCGCCTCTCCCAGACTCGTCTGTCCCAAAGAAATCGAGCCAATGGATTCAACCCGCATTATGAGGACATTGTTTCTGGGCGACACTCTTCTGGAACATGCGCCCCTTGACTTCGCCTTGCCTGGTTCAAAAGACTTCAGCCTGATTCCGGTCGTCTTCCAGAGGCGATTTAAAACAGGCGTTCCCTATGGCTTGCTGGAATCCATGAAGGACATCCAGCGAGATTGCAATGTGCGCGTCACCAAATCGGTGCATGCGGTCAACTCGTCCCGACTTGTCTTTGAAGGCAACCCTATGCCAGGAGCCGACCTGAACCGCCTGAAGCGGGAACTGAAGAGTACGGAATCCGTGATCATCCTGCCGAAGGATTCCAAATATCAACTTTCCTCCAATGCGCAGCTTGGGGAAGAACAGCTTAAAATTGTAGAGCTTTATTTAGACCTTATTCAGCGGGTGACGGGCATCCATGACGAGATGCTGGGGATGCAAACCAATGCGGCAAGCGGCGTGGCGCAAAACATCCGGCAGGTGAACAGCGTGCGCAATAACGTGTTCGCTTTTGACAACTTCTCCCAGATGAAAAAGCGGGAATCGCTTTTTATCCTCGGCATGCTGCAATCGGGGCAGGACGAGAATGTGGCTGTACAAATCCTGACGCCTGAAGAAAAAGAAATGATGGTTTTAAACCTGACGCGAACCATTAAGGGCAAGACGGGAGCGCCTGAAAAAGTCATTTTGAACAATGTGCGCACGCTGCCCTTGTCTCTCTACATTGAGGAAGTGCCCGACTATAAAAGCACGTTTGAAGAACAGAAGGCGACGTTTGAGGCATTACTCAGCAATGCGCATGCGCACTGGATGATGCTGTCGCCGGAACTGTTGCGCCGTCTTGGGG
>CAYRJJ010000119.1:0-3959 GCA_964424515.1 uncultured Candidatus Finniella sp.
TGTGTTAAGCATGCCGCCAGCGTTCGTTCTGAGCCAGGATCAAACTCTCATGTTATGTATCCTGAATTGACGAAGCTCATATATGCATGTACATCTACTAGTATGTATTAGCGCGAGCTTCGACTTTCAGGTCGATTCCCTGCGCCACCTACATACCTTCCTATATTAACTTTTTCAAAGATCGAAAACCTCGTTGGCGTTTTTCAGCGCCAACAACATCATATTCACACTTCTAAGCTATCCTCCCCCCTCATGTCAAACACTTTTCTTCACAAACCTGAAGAAACTTTTAACAAAGTGGAAAATTTCTTTTTTTACAAGCATGCTAAACCTTCACCCCGGCCTTGTGCGCCTCTCGAAAGACCCAAAAAACGAATGAAGCCTGTAAAATAGCATATCCAATGACGAGTCCGATGAAGGGCATATACCCCAAAGGCGTCAGCAACGCCATTGATCCCAGTATAACGACGCTCAGATAGTAGATACCACTCACTTGCGTATGGGAGTAACCTGCCCGGTTTAAAAGGTGAAGGAGGAAATCCCGATTGGGTTCAAACATGGAACGTCCTAATGAAAAGCGGCGGATCACGGTAAAGACGGGATCAAACCAGATAAATCCCAAGGGATAAATGAGAAGAAAGAGGCGGGCATGAATAAAAAGCCATGTTGGTTGTTCGGGGTGGCCTTTTTGTCCCATTAGGGCAATTATTCCGACCATAAGGCCAACAAATACGCTTCCTACGTCCCCCATAAAGATCCGCCCTTTCGGAAAATTAAAAAGGTAGAACCCTGAAATAGCCCCAAATAGAATAAAACAAATGAGATACGTCCAATAGTCGCCCGATGCTGAACTTGGGAGCAGAATCGTTGTGGCAATCATAAACGGCAAGGCTACCATAACCGATCCAGAAAGTAATCCGTTCAAGCCATCTACGAAATTCGCCGCATTCGTCACAAACACAATAAAAAGCAAGGTTAGAAAAAATTCAATAAAGGGAAGGCCGGTCAATCCTTTCAAATGAGGGCAATGAATCTTAAGCCCTACACCTACAATAACCATGGCTATTATGACTTGGACAATAAGACGTACCCCATAGGGGACATGAGCCACATCATCAAGGAAACTCACGCCCGCACCAAGAAGGGTTACGCATCCCACAAGCCCCAGGACATCCCACGAAAAACCACCGGGAGGGGGATAAAGGTAAAAAAGGATGCCAGCTCCCGCAAAAAAACTCACCACCACCGCTACCCCCCCTGCCCTCGGCGTTGGCGTATTATGCGCGGATCGACTCCCGGGAACATCTGTGATGTTCACAAAAATCATGATGCGCGTCAGCAGGAGAGATAAAATAAATGTAACCAGAAAAGAAATGAAATAGGGATTGGCCAAGGAGAACGGCATGAGAGCGCTTTCGATAATAAATGGCTGGGGGACCTGGATTCGAACCAGAGTTGCCCGGTCCAGAGCCGGGAGTTCTACCGCTAAACTATCCCCCAATCCATTCATCACCTATCATATTCCTTGTTTTTTGAGAAGGGAGAAAATGAATAGAACCTGAAAGCATAAGCTCCGCGCAGACATTATGGTTATCGTCATTCGACTTTGCAGCCTGCTGTTCCCTCCCTTTTCCGTCGGAATAGCAACCCCTGCCCGCATTCATAAAGCGATTTTTAATTCCCATTGTGGTAGACTATTTGAGAGAGAACGTATAATCTACCTTCTGAATGATTGAGAGTGGCGCATTGAAAACCGTACCAAGAAGAAAGCCAGGACAGATTCCGTTTGTTCCCTGTCAGACGGTTCCCCAGCAAAGGGCCGTGATTGCCGCTATCGACCTCGGGACCACTTCATGCCGGTTGCTGGTGGCACGCCCGGAAGGAACCAGTTTTCGCGTCATTGATTCTTTTTCCCGCGTTGTCCGGCTGGGAGAGGGGATCCAGGCAAACAACCGGTTGCAACCGGGAGCCATAACACGTACGTTTGAAGCGCTTAAAATTTGCCGGGACAAAATTTCCAGAAATAACGTTAACAAGATACGCGCCGTCACGACAGAAGCTTGCCGCCGCGCGGAGAATAGCGCCGAGTTACTGGACCGTGCCCGAACGGATCTCGGCATTGATATTGAAGTGATTACTTCCCTCGAAGAAGCCCGCTTGGCTTTATCAGGGTGCGCCGCTATCCTGGACCCTGAAACCCCTTATGCTGTAGCCTTTGACATCGGCGGAGGGAGCACGGAGATTATATGGTTAAAATTGACGCCCTCGCTCAAGAGCTGCAACTCCAGAATTCCTATTATAGAGGTTATTGATTGCGCATCCCTTCCCTTTGGCGTGGTTACCTTAAGCGAAATTTACGGAACCCGCTTCACTGACTTTGGCATCTACCAAGATTTGCGCAAAAAGGTTGCTGGTGAAGTCCGCCGCTTTACAATCAAAAATAATATTCACGCCCATATTCAAAACGGGCAGGTTCAAATGGCCGGAACGTCGGGTACGATTACAACCATTGGCGCTATCCATTTAAATTTACCAAAATATGACCGCCGCCTTGTTGATGGGCTTTTTCTGCAACTTAAAGATATTCATCAGGTGAGTGAGCAGCTCCTGGCCATGACACCTCTTGAGCGCGCCCAAAATTCTTGTATCGGGCTTGGACGGGCCGACCTCGTGCTGATGGGAACAGCCATTTTAGAGGGTATCTGTGATGTGTGGGTTTTGCCTCGCTTACGGGTTGCCGACCGGGGAGTTCGAGAGGGAATTTTAATGGATTTACTAGAAGAGGTATAGCCTGTGACACGACAACCACCCCCTCCCCTCCATGCAAAGAAAAAGAGCAAGGGTTCCCTGAAAGGTGGGAAAGTAAAACTGAAAGATAACCGGAAACGGACAGAATCATCACGCAAGTGGCTCCTGCGCCAATTAAGTGACCCTTATGTCGCCAAAGCCCAAGACCTGGGATACCGCTCCCGGTCGGCTTTCAAGCTCATTGAAATGGATGCGAAGTATCGTTTTCTCCAGCCAGGCATCACCGTTATTGATTTAGGGGCAGCGCCCGGCGGGTGGACGCAAGTTGCCGCAGCAAGGCTCAAAGTTGGAACCTCTCAGGGCACGCTCAAAGGAAGTCAGATTGTTGCTGTAGATCTCTGCGAGATGGCGCCCTTAAAGGATGTCACCATTCTCACAGCAGATTTTACAGAAGGAACAACCATCCAAACTCTTTTAGAAAATTTGGCAGGTGGCGTCGATGTTGTGTTAAGTGACATGGCTTCTCCGGCATGCGGCATGACGGATGTTGACCATATCCGGATCATGAATTTGGTGGAAGCCGCTTATGAATTTGCCTGCCTTGTCTTAAAACCAGGCGGCACGTTTGTTGCCAAAGTTCTTCAAGGTGGAACGGAGGCCGCCCTCCTCACCCGCTTAAAAAAGTCTTTTGCTAAAGTAAGCCATTTCAAACCGGCTGCCAGCCGCAAGGATTCGGCTGAAGTCTATGTTGTTGCGCAAAAATTCCGTGGGTCATCTTTAATGCCAATTAAGAGCTAAAAAATCAGTTCTTAATAAAATCAAAAGGTTAAAAGTTTTTAGTTTTCTACAGAAAGATCGTCCTGTTTACAAATAACTGTTTTTAGAGAGAAATTTTTAGCTCTTAATTGGCATTTTAGGGGTCTAGAAATAATAAACTTTACGCCGTGTGCAAGTTTTAGGAACCAACGAGAGCTTCTAATTGTAAAGTTTTTTCAGGGTATTGCGTTAAGTTGATAAAGAAAGCCATTGTATGAGCGAGGATTTTTCGATTCGCTTTGACTGTTAGGCGCCACAAATCCTTAGTTTTGATTTTCTGTATGCGTTCACGGTATTTTAGAAAAAGTTTGCTCCAGGAAGGATTAAGTGATAATAGAGCAGCGGAAGGTTGGCAGTTAAGCAAGGGATTCAGATGGACTTGCAGACTATTATAG
>CAYRJJ010000120.1:0-3916 GCA_964424515.1 uncultured Candidatus Finniella sp.
TTGAACATTATCAAACTTTCTTCTTCTCTCTGGGACTGTTAGCGTTGGGAGGCGGCGCGGCGTTGCTCATATGCCGGATGGTTAAAGCCCGTGGTCTTGCGGCAAGGGGAAACCGATAAAAAGTGAAGGGAGCAAAAAAACTTTGACTTCCCTGCAACTCCATTGTATTTTTACGGACGTAAGCTGGAGATTACGGGTTAACAAACTTCCACATCTCCAATCTTATAGTAGCAAGCGTTACGGATGGTCCGTAATGCGTGACGTACAGGTTCGGAAAAACCCATACGCCACTGGCCACAACCAAACTGACGAGCTTTGATCATGGTTGCACACAACATATCCCACAAAGTGGGTCTCTTCAAGTTAATCCTACAACGGCCGAAAGGCCGAAAATTTACGAACTTCCTTCATATTGATTGAGGGAAGGCGGGATTTTCCTGCCTTCTCTCTATTATTGTGTGATGCACAAAGGAGCAGTATGCTTGTACTTCAGGGTACATCTGCGCCTTCTCGCTCTCCCCAACCGTCACACATGAATATGTCAAAACTCTTTTTATGGCCTCTCTACGGCTGCGGTATGCAACGGCGATATGCGGCAATTTGCGCCACTGATGGATGCTGCAAGAAGGGTGGATGTGGATAAAAATACAGGTTTAAAATAACCGCAGGAAACCAAAAGCATGGCTAATCTCAAACGACATCTTACGGAGTTTAGTTCCGTATATTTGACACAGAGTATCTTTAGCGGATGCTTTTATGGCATCCGGGCTATTTTTGTGCTTTACGCAATTAACCAATTTTCTTTAGGTGAAGCCCAAGCTATCAGCCTTTTCGCTACGTTTATGGCCTTGTGTTATGGAACTTCCCTTATTGGTGGATACATCGCGGATAATGGCTTAGGGGTTAAGAACACGATTATAGTGGGAAGCGCTTTTAGTTCACTCGGGCTGATCTGTATTTTACTCCCCTTCCAGGATTTATTTTTTCTCGGTCTGGCTTTGGTAAGTTTAGGTTCAGGGTTCATTAAACCAAACCTTCTGGCAGCCGCAGGACTGTTTTTTGAAGACCCGAAAGACCCCCGAAAGGATAAGGTTTATTCCTTACTTTATATAGCCATGAATTTAGGAAATCTCATCTTTCCGGTTGCCTGTGGCTTTATAGGGAAAACTTACGGTTGGCATTATGGAATAGGGCTGATTTCCGCTGTGCTGACGGTGGTAACTTATTTGGTTTACAGAAAGATGCAATTTCACCCGTCTTATCAGGAAATACAGAGTATTTCTAAAGGGAAACTATTTTGGGGTAACTTGTCCCTGATTGCCCTTCTTTATTGCCTGTTTAAATATCAGGAATCTTTTCATAGCCTAATGGGAATCATTATATGCGGGAGCATTGTCTATCTTGGAAGAATTTTTTATCAATGCAACTCCCAGGAAAGAAAAAACGTCTTAACCATTGTGGCTTATGTTCTCCTGTTCACCTTTTTTTGTACTCTTTACGAACAAGCGGGAACTTCTCTGATGTTATTCTATGAGAGAGCGGTTGACCGTCAGGTAATGGGAACGGTTATCCCTTCTTCCGCTTTTCTGTCCCTTGACCCTCTGTTTGTTTTAATTTGTGGCCCCGCCTTGCTATTCTTATCTGCGAGGTACCTGGAAAAAACAAAACCGATGAATGGATTTGTCAAAATGGGAAGTGGCTTTTTATGTGTCGCTGCCAGCTTCGGGGTTTTAGCTCTCAGTACTCAGGTTAAGGGTGTATCCATTCCCCTTATATGGATTGTTGGTGCATTTTTTATTCAAACCATTGGTGAACTCTGGATTGCGCCCGTCAGTTTTTCAAAGATATCCCACCATGCGCCTCCCCGCTTTAAAAGCATTCTGATGAGCTTTTGGCAGATGGCAATTGCGTATGGACATTATTTAGCAGGGTTGGTTGCTCAGTTTTCTATAAATAATGTCGCATCCTTGTCATCTGGTAATTCTTTTGAGGAATACCGTACCTTCTTTGTCCACCTTGCTCTTTTCCCGTTGTGCGTTAGTTTAACATTACTTGTGTATCAGGTAATTAAATATAGTATAATTAAAAAATGGATGTATAAGGCTCTTATTTCATAAATAAAAACAAATAAAAAAGGAGGTTACCATGAGACGTAAAACAATAAAATTTCAACCAGCAAGAACTTGGGGTTATAATTAATTCCAGTTATGGGTATAGCCAGGATAACCCCTGGCAGCCAGAAGGAGATGTTAAATCTTTCTCTTGCCAGCTTACTTCTGTTGGGCTATCTATCGGAGAATACCCGTCAGAACCTGGGAGGCGCAAATTGAGGTTACTGAGTAAAGGAGATTGATCGCTTTTTTATTGAGAAGCTTCAATTATAAGCTTCGATGTATCCGTCCTATAAAAGACTGGACGAAACTGGTTATCAGCTATAGTACTATTGATTTGTTTTTAAGGAATATATTTTTACTTTTGAGTTCTGCGCGTTCTTGTCTGCCAGGAGAAAAGCTTGTAAAAGAGGGTGAATTGAGCTATAAAAAGGTCGTATGGAACTCAATTAAAAAGGGATAATTTAACATTTGAGTCTCCTATAGAGGATATGACCCAAATTATATTAAGTCACTTTAGGTTTTGTTTTTCCTATATCAGCGATGCATTGTAGAAATATTTTCTTATGAATTTATCTTTTTACGTAAACATAAATAAAGAGAAAGAGGCGGAGAGCTTATCATGAAACTCAAAAAAGTAAAGCTTCAGACTGCAAGAACTTGGGGCTATGGTTAACCTGACCCCTTATTTAGGCTTCAAAGTAGAATATAAATAAGATTTTATGTTAGAGATTTCTTTATCTTCTTTTAAATACTCTGGGTAAGTTAGACACCATTCTATTTTATTGTCTTTAACATCAGGAAGTATATTTACAAGATTAGCGTCTCTAAGAATTGACATCTCCTCATAGCTACCAATAATTCCTATCCCTTTTTTTGCAGCGTTTATCATGTTTTCAACTGAATTTGACAGAAAAACAGGTTTATGAATCTGACCTTTTGGTATCCCTACCTTTAAAATCCAGTGGATATCCGAGTAAGGATATTCTTTTGGATTAGAGGCAATTGCAATTAAATGGTGGTTCTTTAGATCATCAATTGTTTGGGGTTCTCCATATTTTTCAATGTAACTACGGCTTGCGTATAATTTTTTTTCTAACGTAAAAATAGGTTCCTGAATAACGCCCGTCATCTCTTCATCATAAGGACGAATAGCAATATCTACATCGTTCAGGATAACATCAAGTACATGATCTTCTCCAATTAATTCAAATATGAGGTGGGGGTTTTCCTTGCTGTAATCCAGGATTATATCGCTTATTACATACGCAGACAGAGCATGAGTTGTTGCAATCTTAATTTTTCTCTTTCCATCATCATCCAGGGAGTGATTATTAGAACAAAACCCCCTCATAATCATGAAAAAAGGGGCAATGTGCTTTAGAAGCTCTTCCCCTTTGCGGGTCAGACTGACGCCCCCAGCTTTCCGCACGAGTAAAGGACACCCGACTTGCGTTTCAAGGATTTGGATTTGGCGCGTTAAAACGCTCTGGTCAATATCTGATAACCGCGCCGCTTTTGTAAAACTGCCGGATTTGGCGATATGATAGAAAAGTTTCGCCTTATTCCAGTCAAAATCTTTAAAATTAGAAGCTGTGATGAGCTTATTTTTTTTAACCATTTAATATTATCCTTTTTTCTATCTTAAGAAAGTTAGCCATCCATACTTGGAAAGCTTTTTATTCTAAATTCAAGTTTATTTTAATCTCATTTAAATCTTAATTTCAAAGAGTTCTTTCTTTCAGAAGATGCCAGAAAGTAAGTAGATAAATCTACATCAATACCATGCATAACCGAGTTAATCT
>CAYRJJ010000121.1:0-3812 GCA_964424515.1 uncultured Candidatus Finniella sp.
CTCAACGATCGTGGAGCAAACTTACTTAGTACTTATTTTTGATAAATGGTATTACACCATGGTTGCGTTTCAAACGTATGCGGGTAACCCGCAATAATCGTCAAGTTCCTGCTGGATAGATATAGCGCCGTACCACGCTCTCCACGCTTCCCGTTTCCTGAAACATTTCTATCATTTTGGTGGCAACGGTTCGCCCTGTTTGAGCGATTTCGACCAAAGGGGCGAGATAAAGGGATTCATCATAGCCCCCCGCCATCTTCGCGCGGCGTTTGAGTCCCCTCGCGCTGATGGCCAAAACTTCCCGGGCGATAGATTGCAGCGTCTGGTGATTCATAAGCGTGGCCAGCCCCTGGCGGGGAACCTGAGCGTGAAGGGTTAGAATCTGTTCCGGTGACCAGGCCCGAATGAGCTGAAGGGCTTCATCTTGCGCGATGGAATCATACAACAAGCCAACCCAGAAAGCGGGTAAGGCCAGCTGCATTTCTGGAGGGCCGCTATCGGCGCCCCGCATCTCAAGAAATTGTTTGAGCCGCACTTCCGGAAAGGCAATGGTTGTCTGGTCCATCCAGTCTTTAAGGGTGGGATATTCTTCCGGCAGGGCTGGCAAATGGCCTGACAAAAAGTCCCGAAAGGACTGCCCGCGCGCATCAATATAGGCTTCCTGACGGGCGCTATGGCGATAGACAAAGTACATCGGCACACCGAGCAAGTAATCTACATATCGTTCAAATCCCATGTTTTCATCAAAAACAAAGGGGAGGATGCCGCATCGATCGGGATCGGTGTCTTGCCAAATATGGGCCCGGTAGCTTTGATAGCCGTTTAGCTTGCCTTCAAGGAAAGGGGAACAGGCGAAAAGCGCCGTTACGAGAGGTTGAAGTGCCATCCCGATACGCATTTTGGCAACCATGTCGGCTTCGTTTTCAAAATCAAGGTTTACCTGAACGGTGCACGTACGGGTCATCATGTCAAGGCCGAGCCGCCCTTTTGTGGGCATATAGCCCCGCATGAGGCGGTAACGGGCTTTAGGCATCCAGGGAATGCCTTCCTGGGGCCAAAGCGGGTCTGTTCCTAAGGGGAGCAAAACGCCGCCTATGGCCGTGAGGATTTCCCGCACTTGATTTTTGTGAGCGTCCAAATCAGCTTTGGTGTCATGCAGCGTAGCAAGAGGAGCGCCAGAGAGTTCAAATTGTCCCCCGGGTTCGAGGGTAATAAAAGCACGCCGGTGGGGCATTTTTAAAGCAATAACCTGGTTTTGTTCCCGGACAGGCTCCCACCCGTAAGCTTGTAAAGCCTCCAGGACAGCTTGAATACCGCTACCTCCTTCATAAGGGAACCGCTTTAAGGTGTCGGATTTTAACAAAAACTGCTCATGCTCTGTCCCGATGCGCCAGCGGGAAGGTGGCTTGCATCCCGCTGCGAGGTAGTCAATGAGCTGTTTTTTGTGGGTAACAGGCGTCATGCCTTAGCCTTTTTTCGAGAGATGCCTGCACCTAGCGATAAGAGGGCGGCGCGGAGACGATCGTCTTCAACAGCCTGAACCTGGATTTCCAAAGAAGATTGAACTATATCAGGAAGGGGCATTTGATCCAATTTTTTAGGGGAAGTTTTCCGGAAGACTGGCCCTTGAATCACCTTAAGGCTGCTGACTGCCTGATAACCAAAATATTGGTTAATTTTGTTTAAGATGAGCGGTTCGTAATAAACAATTTCTGTAGCCATACTGCTGGTTGCCGTTAAAATTAAGCACCCGTTATGGCGCTGGGGCCAGGGAAATTTTATCTTTACAGGCGTACACCATTGGGAGAATTGCATGACAATATAGTCCCACTCTAACAGAATGCGGGCTTGTATGAAGCCGTTTTGCTGGCAGATTGGCGTGATCGTGCTGGCAATGAGCGGTCCAACCCGGCAAGTTCTTCCCTGGCGTTTATTCCAACCCTGGTTATTTTTCCTGTAAGGCACCTTTTATGATCCTTAATGATACGCCCGGTGTTGCTATGAGATTCGGTATATCCTTTCGGGAATTACGGAAGATGTCAACCATTTCATCAAGCGCTTTATCCGGATTTACCGGCCTGTGATTCCGGATGCTGATTTTTCTGATTGAGGATAGGGATTGCGTTCTTTTTCTTCGCCGGCTTGAAGCAACTTGATCAGGCTATAAATAGCAGGGAGGGTAAATGCGCCTGTCATGAGAAATAAGGTTGTCCACCCCATGTGGTCGGCTGACCATCCAGCCAGCGCGGATATGATGACCCGGCAGAGGGAACCGAAGGAATAAAGAAGGGTGAAATGGCTGGCGGTATAAGGCTGGCGGCAAAAATTTGAGATATAGGCAATAAAGATGGCGGAGACCATACCCGAACAAAAGCTTTCAACGCCAACCGTAATAATGAGAACGCTCAAATGGTAGCCAACAAGGGATTGAATCACAAACATGAGGCAGGAAACCCCTTGCAATCCGACGCACATAAGGGTTGATTGAAGGATGCCGAGTTGATGGATCATCACCCCGCCAAGGAGTCCGCCGAAAACCATTAATGTAATTCCCAAAACCTTTGTTATGCTGGCGAATTCAATCTTGCTCAATCCAAGGTCATACAAAAAAGGGGCGCCCATCGCGTTTAAGACCGTATCACCCATTTTGAAGCAAAAAATAAATACGAGAAGATAAGCTAGTTCACGCCTTTTGGGGAGTTGTATCCAGGGTAAAACAAATAAAGTATGCAGCCATTGACGCAAGGACATTGGTTCTTTTTTGTTATAAGCAAGCGACATAACTTTCTTGTGGTCAGGTTCCGCAATCATACAAAAAACAACCATCCCGATGATAATACTCATGGCCATAACAAGATAGGCGGTGCGCCATGTAAAGGTGTGGGCGAGGTATAAGGTCCCTGCGCCGGATGCGAGCATGCCAAAGCGGAAGCCGATGGCTTCCAGGGCGGCTCCCGCGCCCTGGTTATCCGCTTTCAAAATTTCAATACGGTAAGCGTCAATAATAATATCCTGGGAAGCGGAAAAAAAAGAAACGAAGAAAGAAGAGAATGCTGTCAAGGCAATAGATTGCGCCGGATCAGAATAGGCGAGGGAGACAAGCGAGGCAAGCAATCCCGCCTGGCTTATGAGCGCCCAGCTGCGGCGTTTGCCAAAATAGCTTGTTAAATAGGGCAGAGAAAAGAGATCAATAAAAGGCGCCCAAATGAATTTTAAGCTATAGGGTAAGCTGACCAGCATGAACAGGCCAATAGTGGTTTTGCTCACGCCTGATTCCGCCAACCAGAAACTTAACGTGGAAAGGGTCAACAGGAAAGGCAAGCCGCTGATCATGCCAAGGACAAGGATAATCAGCAATTGAGGTTGCGCGTAAATGTGAACCTGCCGTAGCCATAAAGCCATCTCAGACGCCTCTATTAACCCTTGTTCTATATTCTATTGATCGTCATGTCCCATCACTATCAGGAAATGATGTTTTGTACCTTAGGAATAAGCGTTGAGCGCCTGGATGTCCAAAGGGTTCTAGCCTGCAAGTAGGATTTATGTTACATAAGTCTGAAATTTTAATAAAGTAAAGGATAGACTTAATATGTTACTTGATATCTTAAAAAGCATCCCGGATCATCGCCGTCCTGAAGCAAAAGAATATTATCTTTATCACATACTTTAACGTTTGATTCTAGTCCAATCAATCCGAAAATAAGGCCACATTCAAGGGCGAAGCGCAACACCTCCTAAATTTTTATTAAAAGCCTGGAGAGGGGTTAACCAACCTAAAGATTTTCTAGGTGTCGCGTTGTAGTTCAAGATGA
>CAYRJJ010000122.1:0-3789 GCA_964424515.1 uncultured Candidatus Finniella sp.
AAAAATTTTAATAGCTGTAATCCTAAATTCTATGCATGACCGAGCACTAGGAGAATTCTTGATGTTTTACGACACATACCCCTAAATTTGACCAGGATTTTGTAAAAATAAACCGTCTAAAGCCAGTTGCTACGACAAAAATTAACCTCCATAACATATACTTAAACCCAAGGAATCACTGGCTAAATCAATGAATTTCCTAGTCCTGAAAAGCAAGCTGAACATTGTTGGTAATCAGGTAAAAAATTAAGCCGCAAGCCTATACCCGTTCCTGCACCCAAAATTCCGGCGCATTCATCAAGAATGGATATAGTTCCCTTTCCCTTAAGAGACCAACTTTGCTGACTGTTTCATTTCCTCAGGGATGGGGATGCCCATGGCTTCAGCCGATGTTACATTGAGTGCCAAATCTAAAGGGTGGTCAATTTCCACTGGCAGCGCAGAAGCTTTTTCCCCTTTCAGAATTTTGGCAACCAGTTGACCAGCTTTATACCCCATGGTTGTATGGGAAGCTGCCCGTACAGCCAACACCCCCCGCTCCACAGAATCATAATCCGGCGTGAAAACAGGTAGTTTATTGACCCGCCCCATCGTCACAATCGCGGCAATTGAAGCCATAGCTGTATTATCATTCGGAATGAAAATCGTTTGAGCTTTACCGATCAGGCTTAGAGCAGCGGTAATCGTATCCGCTGTCTTGGCTGTTGTTGCAAAAACTAGGGAAAAACCCATCTCCGGAGCAAGTTCTTGTAATTTTGCAACCGCCTTTGCAGAATTGGCTTCCCCCGGGTTATAGAGGACTCCAATGGTTTTAGCTGCTGGCATCAATTTTTGAATGAGATCCAACTGAGGGCGCAGGGGCAACCCGTCACTGACACCCGTCACATTTTCAGGCCGTTCCCCCCTCCCCAAAGTAGAGACTAGCCTTGCCTCTATAGGATCTGTAACAGCCGCAAAAACCACAGGAATACCCTGTTTAGCCATGGGTTGGATCAAAGATTGCGCTGAAGGCGTCGAAATCCCCACAGCAACGTCTGGCTGCCGGCTTGCAAAACCGGCAGCAATTTGACTCGCTGTCGCAATATTCCCTTGGGCATTCTCATACAAAATGGTAACGGTTTTTCCGTCTTCAAAACCAGCATCCTTTAATGCCTGAATGATCCCTTCCCGTTCTTTCGTTAACGCATCATGCTCAACAATTTGCGTCATGACGACAAGAGGCAGTTTTGGAAGAGGCAGTTTTGGCGCATCATCGGCTAAACACATCCCACAAAGAGTAAACACAAAGAAATGAAGGGGTTTCATGAGTTATCTCCCTCTTTTTTCAAGGATTGCGGAAACCTAATCCCGAGTGATTGCGCCCGTTCATCATTGAGATAGACTTCTACCTTCTGCGGGAATTCTATACCCAAATCCCCGGCTTTGGCTTCTTTGTGCAGGATTTTAGCAACCATACGCCCTGCCTGGCGTCCTAACTCATATTGGTCTGGTCCGCGTACCGCCAGGGCGCCCTTGTCCAGGACATCAGCATCACTTGCAAAAAGAGGAACCTCGTGCGCGCTACAAATTTTGGCTATGCCATCAAAAGCGGCTAATGCCGTATTATCATTATTGATAAAAACAGCATCGACTTTTTTTCCCATTAAATGATCGGTTGCCGCTGAAATTTCACTTGTTTTTGCGACAGTTGCCATTTCTAGCTCAAACCCTTTTTGATTTGCCAGGATTTTCATTTGCTCAACCAAAGTTACCGAGTTGATGTCGCCAACATTATAAATAATTCCAATCCGCTTTTTGGCGGGAAGGATTTGCGAGATGAGATCAAAGTGATAGGCCACAGGCACAAAATTTGAAACACCCGCAATATTTCCCATCAATTTTGCGGACTTAGGGTCTGTCACAGATGCAAAAATAACGGGCATGCCGGAATGGCGCGTTGCGCTCAAGGCAGACTGAGCAGCTAACGTCCCAATAGCAACAATGAGATCAACTTCTTGCCCAACAAATTTCTGAGCGATTTGGGTCGCCAGCGCCTGGTTCATTTGCGCTGATTCCCAATCCCATTGCAGATTTTCCTTAAACCCCTGGTCTGCCAATTCATCCCGGATCCCTTGACGTGTTTTATCCAGGGCAGGGTGCTCAATTGTCTGAATAACGCCAATTTTGTAAAAGGGGGAGGTAAGAGAGGTTGCGCCAAAAGTGACAGCAACTGGTAATATTAAACAAATAGCAATTTTTATAATCGTCCTAAAGGCCATAATAAAGCGCTCCATTTTAAAATTCGTATTTCCCGTTTATTTTCATCTCCATAATCCAAATCGTAATAATAGTTATGATGGTGTTCCATAATTTCTCTCCTGTTTTTTAATAACATACTTTGAGCGTTTCAGAGCCGCTTCCGGGAATGTGATCTTGAGCGCATCCGCAACGTCCTGATTAAGGGACAACTCAACTTCTGCCGGTCTTTCCACTGGCAATTTTTGAATATCTGTTCCTTTCAGAAGTTTGGCTACCATTTTGCCTGTTTGCCGCCCCAAACCGTACTGGCTATGAGTTACGGCGCCGAGGCATCCTTGCTTGACTGATTCCGGATCCGCGCAAAACACAGGAATTCCGTTTTCTTGAGTAACCTTGAGTAATGCTTCCAGTGCGGCAACAACGGTGTTATCATTCGGAATATAAATTGCGTCAACTTTTCCAACCAATGATTTTGTAGCGGCCGCCACATCAACCATATTCGCAGCCGTCGCCCGGGAAAGGGCCATGCCATTTTGCATTAACGCTTTTTCAAAAAGCTGCAAGAGAGCAACTGAATTGCTTTCGCCCGGATTGTAAACAACCCCGATTTTCTTTGCGTCTGGTAAAATTTCTTGAATGAGGGCGATTTGATCAGCGACAGGAGGCAAGTCCGAGACGCCCGTAATTCCTTGGCCCGCTTTCTCCATGCTGGGAACCAGTTTTGCCGATACAGGGTCATTGATGGCTGCAAACACAACGGGAATATTTTGAGAACTGGCAACGGCATAAACGGTTTGCGCTGACGGCGTGGTGATGGGGACAATAACATCCGGCTTCTGGCTCACAAATTTTTGAGCGATCTGTGTAGCCGTTGCCATGTTTCCTTGCGCATTTTCAAAGTGAATATCACAAGCAATTTTTTGCGTCGCTAACTCATCTTCAATCCCTTGACGAATGAGATCTAAAGAGGGGTGAGGCACAATTTGAGTCATGGCGACAACAAAATGGGAATCTGACACAGCCACACCCGCAACACATGCCAAAACCATACTAAAGAAAACAACATGAATAAGAACGAATTTTTTTAAACGATTGCTTTTCATAAACCTAACCTTACACTCTTTTTAAATACAACGATAACAACCTGCTTAATCACCAATGGTGATAGGCACGCCATCGTCCGTACGAAAAATGATGTAGAATACGATCCACAAAGAAGCCCTTAACAAGAATAATACACTCTCCACTTTCAATGTGGAGAAGGGCAATCCCTTTGTCAAGGGAAAGTTTATATTAATTATTTATGTACTATAGAGTATTGCTATTTCTCACAGACCATAGTAGAAACCTAGGATATTGGTCGCATAGCTCAGCGGTAGAGCACTACGTTGACATCGTAGGGGTCACAGGTTCAATCCCTGTTGCGACCACCATTCCTTATATCCTATCAATATACTCACAGCAGCTAAATTAGGTGCCTGGAAATAATTCACTTTACATTAGACGTGCTGCGTAAGTATGGAGTGAAGGCGTAAGAGTTGATTGTGTAGC
>CAYRJJ010000123.1:0-3728 GCA_964424515.1 uncultured Candidatus Finniella sp.
AAGGCTATTTTTTGTTGGGAGGTTTTTAATGCTCAAATGTAAAAAATGTTCATCTCCTTCGTAGGCTCTGCCCCTAAAGTATAAAATTTTGTAAACTAAAGTGTCGTAAAAAGAACAAAATAAGGAGTTTTTTTATGGCACGAACAAGTTCTAACAGACGAGATGTGGAAGAGGCTGTGGAAGCGAGTAAAGGGCCTTACTGCCCAAGCCTAAAAGCAGACATGGCAAAGACGACTGAAACTTTATAGAGGCTGTATGCTGGATTTTAAGAACAGCGCCTCCCTGGAAAGATTTACCTGAAGAGCTTGGTGCATGGAAAACGACTTACAACCGGTCGAGCTACTGGGTTAAAAAAGGCCATTTAGATAAGATTTTGGAAGTTTTAAAAAATAGAGATCCCGAATGGCATATGATTGATGGGAGCATTATCCGCGCTCACTGGCATGCTGCGGGAGCCAGGTGCGCAAGACAACCAAGGACTTGAGCGGAGTTGTGGGGGATTTTCTTCTAAAATCCATGCCAAAGTAGATACTTTTGCACTGCCTTTAGAATTTATCATTACGCCCAGTCAGAGTTCAGATATGGAGAAGGCAGAAGAACTTGTAGCACAGGACTGTTGTGAATATTTTCTTCCTGATCGTGAGGATGACAGTGATCCTTTTCACCAGGCTTGAAAAGAAAAAGGTATTACGCTCATGATACAGGGATAAAAAAGTATGACCAAATTTGATCTTGTCATTGTAGGGGGTGGTCCTGGCGGCTATGTTGCGGCTATTCGGGCGAGCCAGCTTGGACTTTCCACCGCATTGGTTGAAAAAGAACATCTGGGAGGGATTTGCCTCAACTGGGGGTGCATCCCGACAAAAGCGCTCTTACGTACGGCTGAAATTAAAACGCTCATCAGCCATGCGGCTGATTACGGACTCAAAGTTGGTCCAGTCACCGTTGACTTGAAAGCTGTTGTAGACCGATCCCGCAAAATCTCCGCTCAACTTGCCGGTGGCATCAAGCGCCTCATGAACAAGAACAGGATCACCCTCTTTGAAGGCCATGCCCGCCTGACAGGTAGTGGAAAAGTCGTTATTGCCTCTGCTGCAAAACCTCAAGAAATTTCAGCTCCCCACATTATCCTGGCAACAGGCGCAAGCGCACGGTCCTTGCCTGGCATCAAAGCGGACGGAAAATTGATCTGGACGGCCCGCCATGCGATGACGCCGGAGATATTGCCAAAATCCTTGCTTATTATTGGATCAGGCGCGATTGGCATTGAGTTTGCCAGCTTTTACCGTGCGCTTGGATCCGACGTCACCGTCGTTGAACAACAAAGCCGTATCCTTCCGCAAGAAGATGAAGAAATCTCAGCCCTTGCCCAAAAAGCATTTGAAAAACAGGGTATCCGGTTCCTCCTAGGGGCTTCCGTTGATCAGATAATCAGTGGCAAGGATTCTCTCAAAGTTACCCTTCAGGGAAAAGAGCAGATGTTTGAGCGGGTCATCCTGGCTGTGGGAATTATTGGCAATACGACGGATCTGGGGTTAGAAAAAACGAAAGTCAAGGTTGACCGGGGACAAATTATGGTAAATGAGTGGTCTCAAACGGATGAGGCGGGTATTTATGCCATTGGTGACGTGGTAGGCCCCCCGTGGCTTGCCCATAAAGCCAGCCATGAAGGCATTATTTGCGTTGAAAAAATTGTAGGCATCCCTAACATTCATCCTCTCAATATCCATAATATTCCGGGTTGTACCTACAGTCTTCCCCAAGTCGCAAGCGTTGGCTTGACGGAAGCGCAAGCCTGCGCCGCTGGATATGAAAACCTTAAAATTGGCCGTTTTCCCTATAAAGCTAACGGCAAAGCTTTGGCCTTAGGGGAAACGGAAGGACTGGTTAAAACCATCTTTGATGCCAAAACGGGAGCTCTATTGGGCGCTCATATGATCGGAGCGGAAGTGACGGAATTAATCCAGGGATTCGGGATTGCCAAAACCCTGGAAACGACCGAAGTGGAACTGATGCATACTATCTTCCCCCACCCGACATTATCTGAGATGATGCATGAGTCGGCGCTGGATGCTTACAAGCAGGCGATCCATTTTTAGGAGAATGCCATGGCCATAACGGGCATACAACGCAAGCCCGCCTGGATTCGGGTCAAAGCTCCTGTTTCAAAAGAGTATCAGGAAACAGCCTCCCTGATGCGTACCCACAAGCTCAACACGGTATGTGAGGAAGCAGCCTGTCCGAATATTGGTGAATGCTGGGCAAAGAAGCATGCAACAATCATGATCCTGGGGGATGTGTGTACAAGGGCTTGCACCTTTTGCAATATCAAGACGGGCCGCCCTGACCAGCTTGACCCTCATGAACCGGAACGTGTTGGCGAAGCCGTCGGAAAGATGGGGTTATCACACATCGTCATTACTTCTGTTGACCGGGATGATTTGGACGATGGAGGAGCCGCCCATTTCGCCCAAACCATTCAAGCGATACGGGTTGCCGCTCCCCATACAACCATTGAAATTCTGACCCCCGATTTTTTAAGGAAAGACGGCGCCGTTGAAACCGTCGTTGCCGCCCGTCCGGATGTCTATAACCACAACCTGGAAACCGTTCCGCGCCTCTATTCTGAAGTTCGCCCGGGCGCCCGTTATTTCCATTCCTTGCGCCTTTTGGACCAGGTGAAAAGAATCAATCCCGCCCTCTTTACGAAATCGGGCATTATGGTTGGCCTTGGCGAACAAAAATCCGAAGTCTATCAAGTTATGGATGATCTCCGCGCAGCCCAGGTTGATTTCATAACGATTGGACAATACTTGCAACCCACGCCCAAACACCACCCGCTCATCGACTTTATCCCGCCTGAAGAATTTGAAGAGTATGCTTCAATGGCCAGGGGCAAGGGATTCCTGATGGTTGCCGCCTCCCCTCTCACGCGCTCTTCCTACCATGCAGGAGATGATTTCGCCAAATTAAAAGAAGCGCGGCTTAAAGCCAATGACGCATCACGCTGAACGTCTCACCCTTCCTTATCCACCCGCGGTGATATATGCCATTGTTGCCGACGTTGAGCGGTATCCGGAATTTCTGCCTTGGGTTTTAGATGCCCGTATTATCAACCAAACCAACCAGGGATTTTTGGCGGATCTCACGGTTGGATATAAATTTTACCAGGAGACATACCAGTCTGAAGTCATTTTGACGCCGAATGAGCGTATTGAAGTGCGATACATAAAAGGCCCTTTTAAACACCTTCACAACCACTGGGATTTTACCCCCGCTTCCCCAACTGGCGTCGATATTCATTTCTTCATTGACTTTGAGTTTAACTCCTCTTTTTTTCAACGCATGATTCAAACGCTCTTCACCCAGGCCGCCACCAAAATGATCACGGCATTTGAAGATAGGGCCAGAATATTAAGCCAGAAGAATTTTTTTTAGTCTAATTTACTGCAACAATAGCGTCTTCCTCTGATATATCCATCAAATTTTCTAATTAATTTATATTAATAAAAAATTAATTATTACCTGTTAATATAATATTGTATAATATAAAAATGAGGAGATTAACATGATTATTGATTATATCAATTATAACAAAATGAGAAATATCGTCTATATTGTCGTGTACCTGCTAGGAACTGGAATGGCGCACGGTGCAGGTGTGGATGCGGCTACTTTATACCATTTAGAAATAATAAGTGACAAATTTTATGGCAGTGCTATTTTCC
>CAYRJJ010000124.1:0-3664 GCA_964424515.1 uncultured Candidatus Finniella sp.
GCTACACAATCAACTCTTACGCCTTCACTCCATACTTACGCAGCACGTCTATTCTTTTTGGCAATTATGCCAACAAAGCTCTTTGCAATGGAGGAGGAGAATGATCAATCAACACTTTTATCTGAGCAGGTTAATCGGCTTATTTCTTGGCAAGAGACGCATACGGCAACAGATTCTTTTCCTGAACTATCTCCCCAATTTGAGGAAAATAGCAGACGAATTCGAGAAAAACTTGAAGGGTTATCCGCCTTAAATAGCTTCAGTGAAATTCACGCATTGGGACAAGACAAAATCAACCAAAATCAACTGACGTTAAGTTGCTATGCCTTCCTTCATAGAGCCTACAGCTATATTCTTTCCGCCTCTATTCAAGGAAGTATGGAACCATACGCGCAAGAATTTGAAAAAATTAAAGGTTTTATTAAAGAACCAAGCCTGATCAACACGGCTCTTGTGACTGATTCAAGAGACAGCGCTTATACTCTATTTCATGCATCCCAGTGTGGCATTTATTTACTACCATTTGTCTCCAAAAAAGGACTTTTTCCTTTGCGTCTTTTGACACGGGCTTATGGTTATAAGATTGCTCTAATTGGCTTGCCGCTCGACCTTTCTTCATATGATGGTAACCTGGATGTTTTGCCCGAGGAATTCCAGGGACATGATATCCTACATATTGTCTTTCAACAGTGGATCGCAGAAGAATGTTTTGATTCCTTAGCTATAACGCCATCTCCTTCTTATCCTAGAGAATTTAGATTAAAAATATTTCCAGAGATTCCAACTTGGCTACAAGCAACTTATGAAGCCTTGCAAAAGATGAACCTGTTGATTGAAACGCATTCAAAAAATATACCACTTGATGATTTTTGTATGTTCCATATTGGCCATGAAAATGGATTTCAAAAAGAAGATGACGCCGTCCCTGAAGATAGTCATTTTAGATTTAATTTGAGAGGTTCCTTTCTCCTTGGCAAATTAACGCCAGGCTTCTTTCGTTCGGTATGCAAGAGGGCAAAATCAGAGATACTTCGCCGTGTTACTTCTGCATCAGAGCCAATTGATCTTTCTAAGTGTCCATTTGCAAGAGGAGAATCTTTAGTTTTTGAGCCATTGGCTTTTTATATAAAAGAAAAGAAACTTTTCCTCGATGGTCCTATTCCGCAAGAAGCCTATCAAGAAGAAGGAAATAAATTTACGGCTATTTTTAATGTTGGAATTGATTCTTTTTACAATAGTCTTTTTGATATACAGGCTATGCTTAAAGCTGGGGGGATTGATTTTCCTATTTGGGATGAGAACGCCTATAACGTTGAAGGGATGACTCAAATTATTGACAAGATCTTTGATGATTTTCAAAATCACTATGAGCCTTTAATTTAAGATCCATCATTCTATGCCCCTCGCCTATGAAGACGCCTTTTATGGACACGCTTCCAACTTGCAATGCTTCGTCCTCTGACGCGCTTGTGGTTCCTCCCAATTGTAACCCAGGTTCAATTGCGAGAAACCGCAAGCTCTGCGGCAATCTAGACATTTTCAAATCCGTGAAGTATGTCTTACCTCTTCGCAGGTAAATTATCGACATAGCTTTGAACCTCTTCCAAGGGAAAAGCGATGATGTCTTTGTGGGATTCTTTAACAATTTTAGAATGAACAGGGCTATTATTGAGAAAAGACCTGAGAAGACCGAGCATATGGGGCGGGCTTATAATACAAAGTTCTTCAAATTGTTTCGTTTGATAAGCATTTTTTACAAGGGCCGCTAATTCTTTTGCAAAATCCTTTTTTTGAAGTTCATGCCCGTCGGAAGGGGAGTCATAGGCATGGCGGGCGGGTGAAGCGCTTTCAAAATTACGCCCGGGTCGATCAGCCCCCTGTTCGTGAGGTGAGAGGCGCGTATGAGATAAATTTAAAATCTCTTTTAATTTTCCAAAGGGGGCTATCCTTTCCATAACCCGGGCCTGTCCACCATCCGCCAAGAGAATCCAGTTTTTTTTCCTGAGCATAACGAACTCCTTTTTCTGTTGGTTATCGACGCGAAAAACGAGAAAATCCTGATTAACATTCCTATTCTAGACCCATTTCATCTCCTTCATCAACTCCCTGTTTGCAGACGTTCGACCAGCTGCTGAACGGTTGGAACGAAACCATTGGCATAAAATGGATCTTTTGCAAAACGATAGGCTTGGTGGCCTGCAAACATCAATTGATGGTTAACATCATCGCTGTGGCTAATGGCCTGGAGGGTTTTCTGGATACAATAGGAACGCGGGTCGGCTTTTTTGCCTGTTGATCCTTCTTCATTTTGCGCCCAGTTGCTGAAATTACAAGCAGACAAGCATCCCATACAGTTGATCTGATCCGTTAAAATCTCATTCTGCTGGGAGGGGGTGACAAATACCAGCGTGGAATCGGGGGTACGCATTGCATCAACAAATCCGGCTTTGATCCAGGATTCGGCTTGTTCCTTATCATGGCTTGTTAAATAGACAAGCCGTCCCCTGGCGCCTACGGGAAAAGCTTCCGTATGTTCTCCAACCGGAGCCACGCTATAGGCCACTTGCCGACGCGACCGGGCTTCCAGTTCAAGCAAGAAATCATTCCGCACGGCCGACGAATAAAAACCCGTCGGGCTAAACCGGTTTAAGCGGATGTCCCCCTCCTTCAAAGTGAACAACTTTTTCTTCCAGGCATCCGAGATAGGGCTTTCCCGGGTCAGCAATGGCCGTGTGCCAAACTGGAATGCGATCGGGCCAATGTCGGGGTTATCAAGCCACTCTTCCCATTCTTTTAAACACCAGACGCCTCCCGCCATAAAGACGGGCGTCATATCAAGGCCGCATTCCCGCATGGCCCGGCGTAGCTCGAGCACACGTGGCATAGGGCTTTCTGGTTGGTCGGGGTGTTCGCTATTGGACAAACCATTATGTCCGCCCGCCAACCAGGGATCTTCATAGACCACCCCGCCTAACGATTCCGGAAACCGGTTATACGCCCGCTTCCACAAAATACGAAAAGCCCGGGCGGAGGATACGATCGGATAGTAGTGAACGCCATAGCGGGTACAAATCTCCGCTAACTTATAAGGCATACCGGCTCCACAGGTTACGCCGTGAACCAGCCCTTTGACTTTGGACAATACGCCATGCAAGATTGGCTCAACCGCCCCCATTTCCCATAAGACATTCATGTGGATGCGCCCCCGGCCATTGGAGCGTTCGTGCGCGATCTTTGCCTGGGTAATCCCTCCTTGTATAGAGTACTGGACCAATTCTTCATGACGTTCACGACGGGTTTTTCCATGGTATATGACAGGAATTAAATTTCCATGCTCATCATGGGCATCCGCATTAACGGCTGAGAATGTCCCCACGCCTCCGGCGGCTGCCCAGGCGCCGGAACTCTCCCCGTTAGAGACAGCAATCCCTTTGCCTCCTTCAACGAGGGGTAAAACTTCCTGACCAGAGATAATGACATTTTTCATTGGCTTCATGACAGACGCTCCGAATGAGTAGCTAAGGGTGCCCTTATATCTCCCAAGGCGTTAATGATACACCTTGTTTTTTAGCCGTATTCCACTTGAATGGCAAGAAAAGATTGACCTGTTCCTTACCACCTGACGTTTTTTAGATAAGCCCAAAGTTTGGGTATGTTAGCCAGG
>CAYRJJ010000125.1:0-3470 GCA_964424515.1 uncultured Candidatus Finniella sp.
AAAATATTGAAACATGGATCACAAAATTTTTACCGTTCTTTAGTTAGATGTCTCCGCAAGCTTTTAGCCATTGCTCATAGTTTAGTAAGGAAGAATACATTTTTTGTTGAAAGACTTTGAAAAAGATAATTGCTCCCAACAAAAAATAGCATTCCACCTCCTTATATCATACTTAGCGTTCTTTTCTTAGATGCCTCCATGAATGCTTCTCCAGCAACAAGGTTTCCCAGTCATTTAAGGCCCGGTGGCTGACGAAATGCATGCCTTCCGCTTCATAGGTTTTCACCACTTCCTCTTTATGCCGGTTAAGTAAACCCGATAAAATCACGAAGCCTTTTGGGGCAAGGGATTGGGATAAGTCTTTGGCCATTTCCATGAGGGGGGTCGCTAAAATGTTGGCGACGATGAGATCGTAAGGGCCGTTTGCCCGAACTTCCTTGTTCTCAAAGCCCTCGCTTACGTAAGCTTTGAGAAGAGGGGCGCAATGGTTCAGGGCCGCATTACGGGTTGTCACCCGGACGGATTCTGGATCATTATCAGCCGCAATAACGGGGTTTTTCCAGGTTTTTGCGATGGCTATGGCCAAAATGCCTGAACCACATCCCATATCAAGCGGTTTATGAAAGAGGCGGCCTTGTCCGGCCAAATCATCCAGGGTGAGCAAGCACCCTGTTGTTGTTTCATGCTCGCCGGATCCAAAGGCTGTGGCGGCGTTAATTTCCAGCATTACGGCTTGAGGAGGAGGGGCGGGCGATGTATGGCTCCCATAGACATAATAACGACCCATTTGCCAGGGGGGAAAGTTTCGCCATGTGGCTTCTAACCAATCTGTTTCAGGCAATTCTTCAATCATGAGGGGGGGAGTGGGAATGGACAAAGCCGCGCAAGCGGGAGATAAAAGATGGTCAAACGCTTCGCAGTCGGGTTCCGTCGCCGTTATCGCTTCAACCACCCAAACGGCTGGATCTTTTGTTTCAAACCAGGAAACAGCCGAAACATGGTTTTCCAGGATGCTTCCCAAGGGAGCGGCTTGAGCCGGATCACAATAAAAAAAAACTCTCCAAAGCATTTTCCGTTATTCCTTCTCGACGAAATCAGCCATCACTTTTTTAACGCCAGCGGATTCAAAGTCAATTTCTAACTGGTCTCCATTCATGCTGATGATGCGGCCATACCCGAATTTTTGATGAAAGATGCGATCCTGAGGACGATGGCCATGATGAGGCCGCAAGGGGATATCTGAAAACTCGGCGTCAATAAATGCCGTGGTGGAGGAGCGAGGCGGCGAAGAAGGGACGGATAACTGACTGCCGTTGGGTTGAACCAGTAAGATATGTTTGGCCGGAAGCTCTTTGATAAAGCGTGAGGGGAGCATGTGTTGCCACCCCTGGTAGGTGCGGCGGTTGAGGGCAAAAGTAATAATGGCTTTGCGTTGTGCGCGCGTGATGCCGACATAAGCGAGGCGCCGCTCTTCCTCTAGCCCTTCTTGCCCTTTTTCATCAAGGGAGCGGGGGTGGGGGAACAAGCCCTCTTCCCAGCCAGCCAGGAAGACAGTGTCAAATTCCAATCCTTTGGCGGCGTGAAGCGTCATAATGGTGATCATATCCGCCTGGTTTTGTTTGGTGGTATCCATGACCAGGCTGACGTGTTCCAGGAAACCGCCAAGCGTGTCAAATTCTTCCATAGCTCGAATCAGTTCTTTTAAGTTTTCAAGGCGGCCTACCGCATCAGGGGATTTATCCTCCCGCCACATGCGGGTGTAGCCGGATTCATCCAAAACCATTTTGGTCACCGTTACATGGTGTTCTTTTTCAAGGGAGTCGCGCCAACGGTCGAGATTGAGAAAAAAAGTCCGCAAGGCTGTACGGGCGCCCCCCCGAATGCTGTCTGTTTCGCAGAGCATGCGGGCAGCTTGAGGCAAGGAAATGGCGTTCTCACGCGCATAGGTGTGAATGACCTGCAGGGTGGTTGACCCAACGCCCCGACGGGGGGTATTGATGATACGCTCAAAGGCGAGGCCGTCATCTGGCTGGCTTACCAGGCGCATGTAAGCCATGGCATCGCGAATTTCCTGGCGTTCGTAAAAGCGCAAACCCCCGATCACTTTATAAGGAATGCCCAAGACCAGGAATCTGTCTTCAAATTCGCGGGTTTGATAACCGGCCCGTACCAGCACGGCCATTTTGGCCAGGAGGATGGTTTGGCGGTGCGCGGCTTCCACTTCATCCCCGATAAATCGGGCTTCATCTTCCGAATCCCATGTACCGCGAATCAAGACTTTTTCACCTCCATCCGTTTCCGTCCAAAGGGTTTTGCCGAGACGGCCTTTATTCTTTTCAATAAGGCCGGAAGCCGCGCCCAGAATATGGGTGGTTGAGCGGTAATTCTGTTCAAGGCGCACAGTAACAGCCCCGGGAAAATCTTTCTCAAACCGCAAAATATTCCCGATTTCCGCGCCACGCCATCCATAAATGGACTGGTCATCATCGCCAACGCAGCAGATATTGTTATGCCCTTGAGCCAGCAAGCGTAACCATAAATATTGAGCCACGTTGGTGTCTTGATACTCATCCACCATAATATAGTGAAATTGATGTTGATAGCTTTTCAAAATTTCATGGTGATCCTGAAAAAGCTGGATGCAATATAAAAGGAGATCCCCGAAATCTACGGCATTGAGGGTTTTGAGGCGGTCTTGATAGAGGCTATAAATTCGGTCAATCCAGTTTCGGGTGGGGATTTCATCTCTCTTTTGCGCAAATTCAGCGCGGTCTTTCTTTGAACTAATGACAGACAGGACCATTCGGGGCGGGTTCTTTCCTTCATCAACGCCCTCAGCCTGAAGGATTTGTTTGAGCAGCCGTTGCTGGTCATCCGTGTCTAAAATGGTGAAGTTGGGTTTGAGGCCAACCGCTTCGGCGTGCCGCCGCAAAATACGCACAGCAATGGCGTGGAACGTCCCCAACCATAGTCCTTCGGTAGGCTGGTTGAGTAAAATCCCGACACGTTCCCGCATTTCCGTAGCCGCTTTATTGGTGAAGGTGACGGCCAAAATTTGAGAAGGATAAGCCAAACCGCAAGATAAAATATGAACCATGCGGGTGGTCAGTACGCGCGTTTTGCCCGTGCCTGCGCCCGCCAGAATCAGAACAGGCCCATTGATTGACTCAACGGCTGCACGCTGCTCAGTATTTAAAGCATCAAGGTAAGATAGCGTCATCGGATACGGTACAGCAACAGAGTGAGGCACGGGTGTAGCTCTCTTCCAGGCGAGAATCGAATTTTGTTCTCTCATAGATAGCAGTATTGCCAGGTAAACCGCAATATGCAAACCGTAAGGCGCGACCTGGGAAGAAAGATCTGGAATCTTTAAGAGAGTTGAGGCGCGATTAAGGGCGAAACTTTTCACATTTTAATAGCTTGTCATTTGCACCTTACTATACCAAGCACGGTCATAAAGTGAGCTTTTG
>CAYRJJ010000126.1:0-3457 GCA_964424515.1 uncultured Candidatus Finniella sp.
CTCTATTCCTAAAACAGGTTGTGGTTGATAGCTTCCGGTTAGCAGTGATTCAATTAACGATTCTTTGTGTTTAGCAATCCAGCCCAACAGGTCATCGATAGTCATCCCATCAACCCCTGCTGCTCCTCTATTTGCTTTCACACGTTTGTATGCTTGATTCAAATTTGATGGTTCACAAATCTTCTCCATCAAATGCTTCGTCAGAGTTCCCTCTTCAGCTAACGCCTGCAAAGTTTGTCGCCCCTCATTCTTTGCAGAGTTCATACGCTGAATACCGCTTGGACGTTGGTGATGGTCTTTTCCCATCTTTTCTGCTCCCTCCTCTTTGATGAGTCTTCTGAGACTTTCTCTGTTTTAACTGATTCAGGCCTTCAGTAACTTACGTTACCTAATATGCCCTCTGCTGACTTCTGCCATACGATCTAGAACCCTTGCGAGTCCTTCAGTTCTGCGATCTTTCCTAGTCCTTGGGGCTATCAAACCCGTTAAGGGAATGGCCGTAGGGCTAGGTAATAAAGCAGAACGCATGACAGATCTCCCAGGGTAAGATACATTTCTTTCACAAGGTCACGCCCAATCTACTCCTACGCACTTGCGACCGATTATTGGGCTTCTCTGTCCTACGCCAGATTACCCTGTGGTAGCAGCCTTATATCGGGTTTCTGTTCGTCATAACCTTGTTACGTCATCAGCTTCCTTCAGATTCCGCCTCGCGGCAGACATCCTTGCCTAGACTCGCGGTTCCGATCGATACGGCCCGCAGCGGACTTTCACCGCCTAGAAGTGCACCATGCCTGGCGACACGCAGACAAAGACCCTTCCTGTCTCCATCAGAGATGTTGTACATTTTTCCCTTTGGTTTGGCCTTTTGAACGATTAAATCTGTTAGCATGTGAGTTAAAATTCTTCCTGTTTTTTGTAATTCAAATTCTAACTCATATGGCTCCATGCTTGTGAACAACGTTTTTTGGCCTGGGAAAAAGGTAATCTGCGGCATACCGTCATTTCCATTGACTTTTTCTAAAATTATAGAAATGCCTTGACCGGATGGATCTGCTGGTCTCTAAAAATATAAGGAGTTCTGGGGATTTCGGTGAAAGTTAAGAAGGGAGGAAAAAGAGCGCGTGGCGGAGGGAGAGGGATTCGAACCCTCGATACGGTTTTTGAACCGTATAACGGTTTAGCAAACCGCCGCCTTCAGCCGCTCGGCCATCCCTCCATTATGCGCTTTGTTCTTTTCTAAAGATCTTTGAAGGTGTTGTCAACTGGACATGAAAATAAATAGGGCAAATGTCTCTTTTTTACCCCATCTTGTTCACGCGCTGGGCAATAATTGCATTGCGCGCTAATGCGTCTGCATGGTCATTTTGGGGATGGCCACTGTGGCCTTTTACCCAATGCCAGATAACCTGATGTCGGGTTGTTAGCTCGTCTAGACGCAACCATAAATCCTGATTTTTCACGGGCTTTTTATCTGAAGTGATCCAGCCGTTTTTCTTCCAGTTGTTCATCCAGCGGGTAATCCCGTCGCGTAAATATTGGCTATCCGTATAAAGGTCAACATGGGAAGAGTGAGGAAGGACTTCAAGAACGCCAATGGCTGCGCTCATTTCCATGCGGTTGTTCGTGGTTTGAGTCTCTCCCCCTGATAAATCTTGCTGGAGTCCTTGATAATGCAAAACAGCGCCCCACCCGCCGGGACCCGGGTTTCCACTGCACGCGCCATCTGTATAAGCCTCCAGACGAGGCTTAAGCGTTTTTGGCAGGGTTTTTAAGACATCAATCAAGTTTTGAGGTTCGTTTTGCAAAGCCGTTACCGTCATAGTGTACGATTCCTATTTTTTATCTTTATCTTATCTATTGTGGGGATGCTTTGAGCTTTCCCCTTTCCTTTTACGTAAGTAGCCTACATTAATAATTCAAACGGTTAAAGGAGACTCGACGGGAGGCTCGAACAGTTTTAAGTCATCATACGTAAATTTTTGCATGAGCTATATGCTTTTCATGATTTAACAGGCGTGAAAAAAATATTTAACGCTTTTTGGTAGAAAAATATTTATTTTCAGCACTTTCAGAGGTTAACGCCCTTCACAACATTTAACAAGTGGGTAATTTGAATTTAACACGGATGTATGATAGAAGGCTATTCTTACGGTTCAACCTGGGGCGTGTCATCAATGATTGGCTTTTGGTCTGCAAATGGTGGTTTCCTGCGCTTCCGTTTCTCAAATACGCCTTAATGTATTCTGCGATAGGGTTCTCAAAACCCACCATTTTTGACACAAAATCTTCAATTGATGACACCCCCTATAGGACTTTTAAAATATTTATAGCTTATTTCTTGTTAACCCTCCAAACTTTTGGGAATGTTAAAATGGATATTTTCTTCAACGATCCGCATTTCTTCAAGCGTGACGGTAAACCGCTTATGGCAGGCACCAATCAATTCATCAACCAGCACTTCTGGCGCGGAAGCGCCCGCGCTAATGCCGAGACGGCGGGCGCCTTCTAACCATGTCCAGTCAATTTGTGATGCGCGGGGATAAAGCCGGGCCTCCGGGCACCCATGTTTTTTAGCGACTTCAACCAAACGGACAGAATTAGAGGAATTTGGCGCTCCAATAACAATCATCCGGTCCACGTTGCTGGCGAGAGTCTTAACAGCTAATTGGCGATTGGTGGTGGCGTAGCAAATGTCTTCTTTCTTCGGACCTTGAATGGCGGGATAGCGGTTTTTTAAGGCAGCAATAATGTCCATGACTTCGTCAACGGAAAGTGTTGTTTGTGTGGCATAAGCCAGGTTTTCGTCTATGGAAAAAGAGAGATTTTCTACATCATCCACGGTTTCAACAAGAACAACAGAGCCTTGTGGCGCTTGTCCCATCGTACCAATGACTTCCGGGTGACCTGCATGACCGATCAAGACCACAATACGTCCCGATTCCTGGTGATGCTCAACCTCGCGGTGAACTTTGCTTACCAAGGGGCATGTGGCGTCTAAATAATAAAGGGAGCGGGCTTTAGCAGCGCTTGGGACAGACTTAGGAACCCCATGAGCGGAAAAAACAACCGGCCGGTCGTCTGGCGCTTCATCTAATTCCTTAACAAAAATAGCTCCTTTTTCTTCCAAGCTTTCTACCACAAACCGATTGTGGACAATTTCATGCCGGACATAAACAGGACGCCCATGCTTCTCTAAGGCCCGTTCGACGATTTGAATTGCGCGGTCTACTCCTGCGCAAAATCCCCGCGGGCTTGCGAGGACGAGGGTAAGAGCGGGGACAAGAACGGTCATTAATAGGGATCCTCATGGATTGTCGATACTTTTGTTTAACAAAGATTGATGGATAGGGCAAATAAATTATCCTGCGGGTTTTCACTCCCTATTCTGGACGTCTTTGACTCACTACCCCTCATTTTTTGTAGTTTACGCATAGTTAATTGCAATCAAACAATT
>CAYRJJ010000127.1:0-3419 GCA_964424515.1 uncultured Candidatus Finniella sp.
ATAAAGTTCTTGTTAAATTAAGCAGAGGTTTTAGCTAAAATATCATCCCCCCCTGGTGGCGATATGGCAACAACTCTTCAATCATGAGAGGTATAAAAGCAAAAATAATTTTTAATCGAGCATTTGGTTCCAGTGGTAGGATTGCAAATAGGGATCCATTTTAACCAGCGCCTTTTCTATTTTTTCGATGAAGGATGGTTCATTTAATGTCGTGCGTAGTTTTGAAGCCTTCTTTGCGTCAACGGGTGAAAGCTCATTTTTTAGAGACCAATCCTTTTCCGTGCGTGAAAACCCAACACGGTTAGCAAGCTGTAGAATGTTATAGGCGTCTATTAGTGTGTTCAATTCTAAAGAAGGCATTAATAAGTTCGTTATATCTTGAACTTTTAAAGCGTCTTGAACTTTCATGGGAAGATTATTCGTATGAGCTTGTATGGTTTCTTCAGATAGGGAAGTGGCCTTTTTGTGGTCAAAAAGCGGCCTCATATTGCTTCTTGTTTGAGCCTTCTCAAATTCATCGTCAGCATTGATGTCTGATGTGTATTGAGCTCCGATAGGGGCGTTATGGCTGTTCAAAATCAACAATAAACCGGCAAGAAGGAGAGTAGATTTGATGGACATGGGATCCCCCTATAAACGAATGTTGATATCTTTGTGCATCATTATAACAAGATAGGTTGGGGGGGATAAAAATCAAGGTATTTTAATAAAATTACGGCTTGACTCTTTCTCAAGTTTTTAAAGTTGTATCCTTAAACTTTTCAATAAAGGAAGGCAAAAGCTCGAGGACGGCCTTGGGAGGGAGCCTTTCTTTCTCCGGGGCATACAAGTGGCGATAAAAAGCGCCCCGCGGGCCGCCCGCATTGGGGTCATTTTTACCAAAAAATAGAACCAAAACAGGGCAAAGGCACGTTGAGGCGATATGCATAGGGCCTGTATCGTTGCCAATCGCAAAAGCCGCATGCGTTGCTAGGGTGATTATATCCATTAATTTTGTTTTACCCGTTAAATCAACGGCTTCAGGACATTGATCGGTGATGATGCGGTTGTCTTCATCAGGACTCCCAATAATAACAGGCGTTAAGCCCGCTTTAAGAAGAGCAGCCGCGATTTTCGCGTACCGTTCTAAAGGCCAGCATTTTGTGCGCCGATGGGCTTGAGAGGCCCCCGGAGCAAAAAGGACATAAGGGAATTTGACAGGAAAAGTGTGGATATCTCCGGCAAAACGAGTCAAGTCTAAAGGGGGCAGGGGGCTGATACCCGCTATTGCGAGAAGGTTGCGCAGCCGGTCTTGATGGTAGGTTGGAACGTGAGGTAAATGGTACCGATGGGAAGCACCCCATGCCGTTCCCACCCATTCGGGGCGTTGCCCCGCAATGGTCAGGCAGGAGCTGATCAAATAATAATAGAAATTGGTCCGGTCAACCATTTGAAGGTCGTAAACCCTGTTAAAAGATTTGGAGCGCAGCTTGTTCCGAAAATTCCACAGGCTTTTCGGTTGGGTCAGTTTTACGCGGTCATCGAACCAAATTTCATCAAAATACCCAAGTTGTTGAGCCAGATTCCCATAAGGAGGCGTGGTGAGGAGCGTGATATGATCGGAAGCATGATGGCGGCGGATCGCTTCAAAAGCGGAAGTGGCTGCAAAAATATCTCCTAAGGCTCCCAGTTTAATGACAAGGATGCGCTTCATTATATTAATTCCTTATATAAGTCAACTGTTTCAGCGCACATGCGTTTTACGGAGAAGTTTGCGCAGATGGAGGAGCGCGCTGCTTTGCCCATTGCCCTATAGTCTTCTGGCGGCATTTTCATGGCATGGATGATGGCGTCCGCCAAAGCTTTTGAATCGCCAGGAGGAACCAGAAAACCCGACTTGCCAGATTGGCAGAGTTCTACCGAAGCGCCGTGATTCGTGGCGATGACCACGCGCTCCATAGCGCCTGCTTCTGCCGTGACGCGCCCAAAAGCTTCTGGAGCAAGAGAGGGAAAGACGATGAAATCTGCAGCGGCATAAGCAACCTTTGGTTGAGTTACATAAGGGATGAGGCGTATCGGCAAGCCTTCGGATTGGCACCTCACTTCCGTAAAGTAGGTGGAATCCTCCTGGTTTTTCCCCAAAATCACGCCGACAATATGGGGATTATTGAGATGGCGGATAGCGTCAATAAAGGTAAGTTGCCCTTTGCGGCGCGATATCCGGCTGGGGACGAGAAATATGGTCGCTGTTGCAGCAATGCCCCATGCTTTCCGCAAGTCTAGAATTTCTTGTGAAGAAACATGGCGCGGATGAAATTTATCGACGTCAATTCCCTCGCGGATTAAGCGGACGTTTGGGAAAAAGGCGGGATGGCGTTGTTGAATATAGCGGTCAATAAACTCAGTAATGGCAATGACACGGTCTCCCCGAGCCATAATGGAATTATAAAAAACCTTAAGAGCGTTTGTTGAGCGGTAAGAGCCATGATAGGATGTGACAAGGGGGATCTTTGTCCAGCGTGCCGCCCACAAGGCGCTCCAGGCTGGCGCACGGGAACGGGCATGAATGATCTGAATATGATGCGTGCGGATCAGGCGGGCCAGGCTGCAAGCGTTGCGTATCATCTGAACGGGGTTTTTGGAGGCAAGGGGCAACGGTAAATGCGTACCGCCCAGCTGTTTGAGGTCAGGGAGCAGGGTTCCCGCTTCTGAAGCAACATAGGTGACAGGGTATAGTTGACGTAACGCCTTAACCATGTCCAGGGTTACGTGCTCGACGCCACCAAAATTCAGTTCAGGCAAAACTTGTAAGATACGCAATTCTGACATTATTTTATCCTTATTCTGCAAGCAGTATAAGGGGGAAAGCCAAAAAAAGTCTAGTATCCCAGCTTATTAATTTTGTCCTGATAGGTGATTTGGCATATTCATCTTATTCTGATGTCGTTTTCCCTGGGTGATGGAAAAAATTTAAATACAATTTAAGTCATTATTTTTTTTATATAATAAATAGTGGTTTTAACGGCCAGTTAACTTTTATTATATAATATTAAAAATGTAACTTATAGAAAAAGGAGTATTAAAATGTATAAGGCACTCGTTCTCGTCACATTGTTTGTTGGCTCTTTGGTTGGCGCTAACAATGCGGAAGCCGCTGTTAGCAATATAAATGTTTTTAAAGGATTAGAAACATTGCAAAATTCTCCCTGGGATCCCAGAGAAGAACAAAGCCCTGCAGATGAGCCAGGCAAAGAATCTATTACTGATCAAGCTCAAGCGGAAGAATAAGCTTAATTTTTGATGCCTTATCGGGCATAAGTTGAGTATTGCAAGGTTGGTCAATGGTTAGCATCGGCCAACCTTTCTTATTTTCTTATATAAAATCACTCACTACCCCTCATTTTTGAGAGATTTTCCTAAAAGTTATGATTTTGAAGGTC
>CAYRJJ010000128.1:0-3381 GCA_964424515.1 uncultured Candidatus Finniella sp.
TGATCCTCATGTACTCTTATGTACACTCCGGTCACTCACACATTTTTTCCTAGCCCTGGACCAAAATTCTTGGTCTCGAAAGAAGTCTATTCTATCGTTTATCGCTGGTTACAAGGCAAAAGAGGCCCGTAAGGTAATGGCAGCCCGATAGAGAATGACTAACCACAAGATTTGTTCATTGACCAGGGTGAATTTAAGAATATCTGAAAGTGAATAATTCATCTTTGTTAAAAGAACTTGCGCATACATTATTTTTTTATCGTCGGTTTTTGTTTTTGGCAAAGCTATGGTTGCCTGAGCTGTCAAAGGACTTGTGTAGTGAAGCTGATAGAGAACAAGCAGGGAAAGAAATGTAATGAAGGAGTTTATGAAAATAGAAAGGATAGCGGGTTGAAGAATGAGGGATCCTCCACAAAACGCCCACATCAAAATGCCAAAGCAGTGAATTGTTTTGATCTTCCTTGCGCTTGAAGAATGCCACAGCATATAAAGAAAAGATAAGAAATAGGCAATGGAAATCGTTAAATAAAAAACACCTGCGTCGTTGATGATGCCCGCCGCATCTTCAGATGTTGTTACAAATCCGAGCCATTCGTAATTTAAGAAATTCATGGTCAATTCTCCTGTAAAGGGGTGGATAGAAGGGCCGATATCGGTTCGTCCAGGTGGACGGGGACAACGAGCTGGGTTGTGGGGCTAATCTCGCTTAAGAGGTTAATCATATCTTCCCGGGAAAGAGCAATACAACCGGCGGTTGGTGTTTCTTTTTCATCCATCAAGTGAATAAAAATAGCGCTGCCTTTTGCTGGTACAGCCGGCGCATCATTATAACCCACCACGATTAATATGTCATAGACATGGTCTTCCCGCCACAGGATCTCATGATGGCCCGGGTAAGGTAATTTGATCAACCGGTTATACAAGGGATCGGTGGGGTCATCACACCACCCGTCAGCTGGCGTCAGGCTCATCATGGATAAATCACATACGAAGGGCCGGATGCGGTCTGGACGGTACAAAACTTGACGTAAAGGAAAAATGCCAGTGGGCGTTGCGCCGTCCCCCTCCACTTTTTTGACGCGAATACCGCCACGTCCCGTGCGGCACCCATAGATTTTGCCGTTGCACTCCAGGAGCGTTGAAGACAGGAGTATTATTTTCTCTGCAGGCAGGGCCATTTTACTTTAATCCTCCCCGTGGTCTTTGGAAAATGCTTGTACGCCATCAAAGACATGGAGCTTTTCAAGATGCGTCCAGCGATGATGGGGCGTGAGCCGTTCAAGTAAGGCGTAGATCCGGGCATCACTCATGTCCGATCCGTTATGGCCCATAAAGCGGCAGCGGAACAAGTCCGCTGGATCTGCTTGCGGGCCGGAGGCGGGGTAGACTTGTACGCCCCGGCAAGAAATGCCTTTTAATGTAAAAGAGTCGCCAGCGGCGATTCTTTCCAGGTTCGCCCCAAGGTCAGCTGCGCTTAAGGTTGATTCAATAAAGACATCTATGCCGAGCACGGAGCGCGTCCGGGTTTTGACAAAATCCGGGTCATTTGAGATAGGGGGCAATTGCAAAGATTGATAATCCCGCTTTTTATAACCCGGGAAAGCTTGACCCAAATTGCGGATAATGGCGTCTGTAAATTGGCTTGTCGAGGCGGCGCTTTTATCGCCCGCGACATCACGGGTCAAAACTTTGTCGAGCGCCAAAGTTCGGAAGAGAGCTTGCTCAATTTGAGCAGCTGCCTCAAATTCCTTCACGTGACGCAACATCATTATCCCTGAGAGGAGGACCGCTGTCGGATTAATCGTGTCCTTGCCGGCATATTTCGGGGCGGAGCCATGAACAGCTTCAAAAATAGCATAGCCATTCCCAATATTGGCGCCCGGCGCAAAGCCTAGCCCGCCAATTAATGCTGACCCAAGGTCGCTCAGGATATCCCCGTTCATATTGGTTGTAACGATCACATCAAACTGTTCGGGCTTCTTGACCATTTGATGGGCGCAATTGTCGATGATGATATGGCCGGATTCAAGATCCGGGTATTCCCGCGCGACCTCTTCAAAAGTGCGTTTCATGAGTCCTTCGGTGAGCTTCATAATGTTGGCTTTGGTTGCGCACTGCACCGCCTTGCGACCCTCGGAGCGGGCGAATTCAAAGGCAAGGCGAATAATTTTTTCACATCCTTTCCGGGATATCAATTTCAAGCACTGGGCTGTTCCAGGCGTTTGCATGTGCTCAATGCCGGCATATAAATCTTCCACATTCTCTCGCACGATCACGAGGTCAATGCCTCGACCGGAGTAGGGGGTGGAAACGCCAGGAATTTCATGGATGGGACGAATGTTCCCGTAAGTTTCAAACATCTTGCGCAACGTGACATTAGCGCTTTTTTCTCCAAACCCCACCGGCGTTTCTAAAGGGCCTTTTAAAGCGACTTTATTGCGGATGATCGAGTCAACCGTCTCCTGGGGGACGCCTGTGGATAGACCCTTTTTAAAAACTTCCGCTCCGGCCTCACAGATTTCCCAGTTTAACTTAACGCCGGTTGCCTCAATAATCTTGCGCGTAGCGTCTACCACTTCAGGGCCGATGCCATCGCCTTTGATGAGGGTTATGGTAGGGGAAGATGTCATGAAGCGTAAAAATTTCCCAAAGAAAGGTTGAACATATCTTAAATTATAAGCAATTTTCAGCTTTGAGCAACCCCCCTGTTATAGGGGGAAAAGTTATGACTTCAGCAACGCGATCTTGACTTTATTTACGGGCGCTCAAAATTTTCTTGGACATAGGCTTAAAAATTTTGGCTCATTCTTTATTCTTCATGAATACCCTTAACCATGACGGCCTCACGCCTCCTAACATAAAGTAATACCATTTAGAAATAATAAGTGACAAATTTTATGGCAGCGCTATTTTTCTTGGAGTAAGGAGGAGAGGATGAAAGTAAATTGGTCCGATAATTTTGAACATCTCTACAAGAAGAAAGGGCAGCAGAAGTATGGTATACGATTGTTGGCTTTATGGAAAATGCAAGCAGGTGAGACAGAAACAGCCGTTTGTAAAACATTGCATAAAACGCACAGCGCCGTTCGCAAATGGAGACGGCTTTACGAAGAAGGTGGTTTGGAAGCATTACTAAGCATCCGCAAAGGACGAGGCCGCAAGCCTCTTCTGGATAAAAATGAAGAGCTTAAACGGGACATCCTATGCTGACCCCTATAAATCAGACCACTAGCTAAGATATAAAAAAGCTCCTGGAAATAACAAAAGCACTAGGAGAAAAAGAAAGTGAAAAGTCGGAAAAAATACAATTCAAAATTTAAAGCTGAAGTTGCATTGGCAGCTATCAAGGGTGAAGAAACATTAGCCAGTCTTGCCCAGAAA
>CAYRJJ010000129.1:0-3290 GCA_964424515.1 uncultured Candidatus Finniella sp.
CTGTTCATTGTATTAACCTGTAAATCAAGGAATTTTCCGGAATCGGGAAATTTCATCCCCGCTTCCCGCCAGCGACCGTTGAGAGGAGGGAGGCGGGGCTACTGACACGGACAACAATCGGGATAACGGATAATACGGATAAAGATAAACAGATAAAGAAGGGGGGGACAGGATAGGCCCGGCGGATGCGGGGAACGTGCAGCGCGGAGCAGAGCGTCTTTTTGATCAAGGCAATTCACAAAAGCGCTAAAGCCGTCAGGATCATTCCTGAAAACACGGTTTAATGCGTTACTGTTGGCAAAAAGCATGCGGACATCAAATTTTTTCTTGGAAATATCTATGCCAGCGTTTACCTTGTTCATGAAGCGCCTTCTTTCTGGTTGTGTGTTTGTTGTTTAGGCCACCCTTGTGAACGCAGCATATCCTGAGCGGTCTTTAAAGTCGCAAAGGTTAAGTACGGATTCACCTGCCAGGACGGCGCTTGATAGACTGATTATAAAATAAGGAAAGACTTGTACCATGCGCTTATCAGAATATTTTTTGCCAACCTTGAAAGAAACCCCTGCGGAAGCGCAAGTTGCGTCTCACCGGTTGATGATGAGGGCGGGGATGATCGCCCAGGCCTCATCCGGGATTTATTCATGGCTCCCCCTGGGCTTGCGCGTGCTTCAAAAAGTTGCGCAGATTGTACGGGAAGAACAGGACAGGGCGGGAAGCCTGGAGGTGCTGATGCCAACCATCCAGCCTGCCGATTTGTGGCTGAAAAGCGGACGGTACAATGATTATGGCAAGGAAATGCTGCGGATTAAGGACCGCCATGAGCGGGACATGCTCTATGGCCCGACGGCTGAAGAAATCATTACCGATATTTTTTCCCGTTTTATTAAAAGCTACCGGGACTTGCCGAAGCGGTTTTATAATATCCAGTGGAAGTTTCGGGATGAAATCCGTCCCCGCTTTGGCGTGATGCGGGGACGCGAGTTTTTGATGAAAGATAATTATTCCTTTGATTTAACCGTGGAAGGGGCGAAAGCCTCCTACCAGGCCATGCTGGAAGCCTATGTCAGGACTTTTTCGCGCATGGAGCTGACGGCGATTCCCGTAAGGGCGGCCACGGGGCCTATTGGCGGGACGTTGAGCCATGAATTCCAGATCCTCGCGGAAACGGGGGAAAGCGAGATTTTTTATGATGAAGCGTATGAGTCCCTCGATGTGAATTCCGTGACCCTTGACCGCCTCCAGCAGCTGTATGCGGCTTCTGATGAGCTTCATGATCCGGCCACGTGCCCTGTCCCTCCTGAACGGCTCAAAACGGCGCGGGGCATTGAGGTCGGCCATGTCTTTTATTTTGGAACGAAATATTCAATCCCGCTGGGGGCGGTGGTGATGACGCCGGACGGCGGACAGGCGCCTGTTGAAATGGGATCCTACGGCATTGGCGTGTCGCGCCTTGTGGCGGCCATTATTGAGGCTAACCATGATGGCCAGGGCATCAAATGGCCGGAAGCCGTGGCGCCTTTCAAGGTGGGGTTGCTGAACCTCAAAATAGGGGACAAACGCACGGAAACCCTTGCTGAGTCTATTTATCACAGTTTGCGTGAAAAGGGCGTGGAGGTTTTATATGACGACCGGGATGAACGGGCAGGCGCCAAATTCGCCGACATGGACCTGATTGGCCTTCCCTGGCAGCTGGTCATTGGCGCGCGCACGGTTGACGCTGGAACCGTTGAGGTCAAAAACCGCCGCACCGGCGTGCGGGAAGAGCTGTCCCTTGAAGCGGCGTTAAACCAGCTTCTGAACAACTCCCGGCTCCGTTCGTCCTGAGCGTATACCAAGCGTGGTCATTTTTTGAGCTTTTCAGCATCCCCCGATCCCGTTCGTCCTGAGCGTAGAGAGCGAAGCGAACGCAGTCGAAGGATCAGGAAATGCTTCCCTTACGTTGCCCTTCGACTGCGGTCACAGCTTTTCAAGCTGCTCCCTACGCTCAAGGCGAACGGCATAGGGATAAGTTACAACCCGCACTCCGTTCGTCCTCGCGCGTAGACGCGCCGAAGTCGAAGGAGCGGCAAGAGGGAAGTTACTTTTAGGTGTTACTTTTATACAACAGTTACTAATAATGAATATTTTATTAAGATTGCCGCTTGCCACCCGATTAAAAGAAATGGTAGTCCTTGTAAGGCAGTAGCTTGAATTTTCATAAGCAAGGGTTTTCATTTTCTTCTGTTTCGGGGGGAGAAGTTTGCGGTAAGCCGCATTAAGGTTCCCTTGCTTATGAGGGTTGTAGGCGCTTAAAAGTAATATGGTAATAATTTATGATCTGGTTTATTGACAAGATACTAAGGGAGTTTAAAATGACAAAGAAATTATTCGCTAAAATAGGAACAACAGTAGGAGCGCTTTTGGTATCCACCGTAGCGGTCCAGGCTAATGCTGGCATCAATTCCGGTTTTTACGCCGGCGCCAGCGCTGGCCTGTCAAGCCTTTCGGGAAACCAGCGTTTTAACGCCCAGGAGAACGCCAACCCTGTCGTTGTTACGGATGCCCGGAATAATGGCCTTTCTGCAACTTCAGCGGGCGCCGCTGTCTTTGGGGGATACGGGCATAAATGGAATTGTACATGGATGGCAGCAGAGTTATATTACCTCTATGACCGGTTAAATAGCGACCGGACTGCACAACTCACTGGCACGACAGAAAAAACCTTTCAGGCGCGGTCAACAGGGGCTTTCGGAGTTTCCATCCATCTGGGGTATATTCCTCATCCCAATTGTGTGGTTTATGCCATTGCTGGCGTGGAAAGGCGACGGTTCCAGATGGGTCTTTTGAATGCTGCGTTTGTTGCGGCTGATAATATCGTTTCCCTTGAGTCAAAAAAATATAACAGTACGGCTTTTGTGCCAGGGGCAGGGATGTTATTAAAGCTTACGAAAAATATGGGCTTAAGGGCGGAATATAAGTATGCTCTGCATCCCTCAAAAACGGTTACGGCAACCGCTGATCTGGCTGGTACGAATAATACCTCTACGCTTAAGCAGAACCCGCACGTTCAGACATTCCATGTCGGGGTTGTTTATAGTTTTTAGCCCGCTTGGTAAAAATCCCGGGGGTTTGCCCCCGGGATGGGTATTTAAGCCTGATCTATAGTCTTCTTGTGCCCTTCACTAATGATTCTGAAAGTATAACAGTTTATACGTCGATATTAATTTCAGAAGGACTATTTTTGGTAAAGCCAGCTAAATGCTTATCCGAAAAGTACCTGTGAATTGAGTTCCCGCTATGGTATGCTCTTT
>CAYRJJ010000130.1:0-3213 GCA_964424515.1 uncultured Candidatus Finniella sp.
GGGCATGATTACTCCCATTCTAAAGCTCCTTTTTTCCATTCATAGATGAAGCCAATGGCTAGGATGCTTAAGAAGGCTATCATGGACCAAAATCCAAATAACCCGATTTTACTTAATGAAATGGCCCAGGGAAAAAGAAATGCGATTTCCAAATCGAAGATGATGAATAAAATGGCGATAAGGTAAAACCGGATATCAAACGGCCGCCGCGTATCATCAAATGCGTTGAAACCGCACTCGTAGGGGGAAAGTTTTTCAGGATCAGGCCGGCGGATAGAACGCAACCGGTTGACAACCAGCAGGCTTATAGAAAGGCCAATGGCAAGGGCAAAAAAAATGATAACAGGAATATAATTCGCCATATAGGATGTGAGAGGTTGCGCCACTTTTCCTTCTTTCCCTTCTTAAAGTTCTTATGAAAACTTTAGCACGATATAATTTTGTATGCACTACGATTCAACCTTTCACGTTGAGTTGTGGTAGTGGCGCGGGTGTTTCCATCTGGGTGTTTCCAGCATCTATGCGTCATGCTTAAAGAGATTTAAACATCTCATATGGCCTCATCCGTTTTCAATCCCCCCTTTAGGACAACCAGGAGAGAAAACAATAATCAAGCATAAAATTCTTATTGATATGACTATATCAGTTGAATATCAATTAGATTTCATATATATTGTATATATATTAAGTACTATGGTGATTATATGATCCGTGAAATTACAGCTATGGATGCGCGTAAAAATTTTGGGGAACTTCTTAATGAAGTTAAATATAGGCATGATTCTATTCTCATTAAAAAGGCTGGGAAACCAATTGCTGCGCTTATTGATGTAGATCTTTTTGAAAAAATAAGGGTGTTAAAATATCAATTTGATAGCTTAACTGATGAGCTTGGCAAAACTTATGCAGATATTTCTACAGAAGATGCAGAAAACGAAATTAAAGAGGTTCTGAAAAAATCTAAGGAAAACTAGTTGCGGGTTGTTTTAGATACTAATGTTTGGGTTTCAGGGCTTCTTGTTCCTCACGGTAAATCTGGGATGATCATTGATGCTTGGCGTCAAGGTCATCTATCCATTGTTGTATCTCAACCTATTTTTCAAGAAATTGAACGAGTTCTCCTTTATCCAAAAATTTTTAAGAGACTAAAATGGGACATAGTTAAAGTAAGGCATTATATAAATTTACTTTCACTTCTAACAGAAGAGGTTGATATTAAAAATTGTTCCGTAGTTGTTCAAAAAGATTTTGATGACTCCCCTATTTTGGAAACTTTAATTGTAAGCCAAGCAGATTGGCTTGTGACGGGAGATATGGTCTTGCTAGAGTTACAAAGCGAATACCCTATTATTTCTGTTTCTGAGTTCTTCCAGAAAATGTCTTTTAACAAACGGATCTAGAATCTGAAGGAAAAAGAGTCTCTAATTATAATCCTTTTCTTTCCTAGCTAATATCTTATAATATGGAAGGCAACGTTCATTAACGGAATCGAGATAAGACAGTATGTTTGGAATGAAACATCTTCAGCATCACCACCATGAAGGGCCTTGTGACCATGATCATGACGATGACATAAGCGTCATAACAATTCATGGCCCCGCGGATTTTGAGGGAATGCGTAAAGCGGGCAAGCTTGCTGCGCAAACTCTGGATTTTATTACGCCCTGTGTGACGGTTGGCGTGACGACGGAAGAGCTGGACCAGTTGTGTCATCAATTTATCGTCGATCATGGGGCTATTCCTGCGCCGTTAGGATACAAGGGGTACCCAAAATCTATTTGTACGTCCCTCAATCATGTGGTTTGCCATGGTATTCCAGGAGACCGGAAGCTTTTGGACGGGGATATTCTCAATATTGATGTCACCGTCATTCTTGATGGATGGCATGGGGATACAAGCCGTATGTTCTCAGTGGGTAAAGTTGGCGTGCGGGCATCAAAGTTAATAGATACGACTTATGAGGCGATGATGCGAGGCATTGAAGTTGTCCGGCCAGGGGCAACTTTGGGAGATATCGGGTATGCCATTCAATCTTTTGTTGAAAAACAAGGATTTTCTGTGGTGCGGGACTTCTGCGGCCATGGCCTTGGCAAAATTTTTCATACGCCCCCCAATGTTGTTCACTTTGGAAAGCCTGGCCAGGGACTGGAATTGACAGAGGGAATGTTCTTTACGATTGAGCCAATGGTCAATGCGGGTCGCTACGAGGTTAAAATTCTAGGTGATGGTTGGACAGCCGTGACGCGGGATAAGTCTTTGTCAGCCCAATTTGAGCATTCCTTAGGAGTGACAGCCAATGGTTATGAAATCTTCACGCTCTCAGGAAAATGAAACATCCTCCCTTAAAGCGCCCCATTTTCATGGGCATCGGGCCCGCTTGCGCGATAAATTCGCCCAAGCGCAAGGCAAAGGTCTTGCTGATTATGAGTTGCTGGAATTGCTCTTGTTTCTCGCTATTCCTCGGGGAGATATGAAACCATTAGCCAAAACGCTGCTTCAAAAATTCGGAACCCTCTCCGCTGTTTTAAAAGCGGACAAGGGTCTCATTTTAGAAACTCCTGGCGTTGGTTTGGGGGTGTTGCACGCTATTCAGCTTGTGCAATCTATGATGGGTAAGGTTCTTCAACAGGAAATGATGGATAAGCCCATTCTCGCCAGTTGGCAAAGCGTGCTGGATTATTGCCATGTCACCATGGCCTATGATCAACGTGAAACCGCGCGGTTATTGTTTTTGGACCGAAAGAATAAAATCATTGCGGATGAGGTTCAGCAAACAGGAACAGTTGACCATGTTCCTCTTTACCCCCGGGAAGTTGTCAAACGCGCCCTTGATTTGGGAGCCTCAGCCCTGATTATTGTCCATAACCATCCCAGCGGCGATCCAACGCCGTCCCGGGGAGATATTGAAACGACCTTAAAGGTTCAAGAAGCCGCGCAATCTCTTGGCATACAAGTGCATGACCATTTGATTATCGGTAAAGGGCGCCATAGTTCCTTGAAATCAATGGGATTGATGTGACGGGTGCGACCTTAAAAGGATGTTGACAAGAGGTTAATTTTTATACGCAGCGCCTTTGATTATGTAAAAAAATAATAAAAGGCATAAAAAATGTCAGCAACAATTGTTAGCCAAACAGAAGATTTTTTAACGCTGGAAGCTCTCTACCCGTCACTTTTAAAAAGTTCTTTAAAATTAGTGCGCAAGGAGCTTAT
>CAYRJJ010000131.1:0-3178 GCA_964424515.1 uncultured Candidatus Finniella sp.
ACAATGACGCATGACACTTATGCATACAGAAAAATGGGGGGGGTTGAGTAGTTACCAAAGTATTGCCACAAATCCCCACAGTTTGACAAATTTTATGATGAGCGATACCTTTGCTTTTGAGCAACAATGCCAAGGCTTTGCGGCGGACAAACGGGTGCAGAAATTTAGTTTGATCATTATTGTTATTCCAGTTTTTTTCCAAACTGGAACAACAATAAAATATATCTAAAAATTAGAATACCAAAAGCTCACTTTGTGACCGTTCTTGGTATAGTATGGCCAAAGATGAATGACGGCCGCCTGACAGGGTCTCCCGCTCAAAATCATCCTAATATATTGTAAATCAATAGTTTTATATAAAAAAATTTACGAAAAACTTCCTATGTCATTGATTTTAAAAAAATATTTTATTCAACAACACCAAAGGGATAAGATATTTTTTGTAGACTTTTTACAACGATGGATACCATAGCCGGTACTCTGAAAGCCACAGAAACACAGTTAACCATCTCAAAAAATCTTCTATGCCGCTAAGATTTGAGGAGAAGAGACAGGTTCTTGATCTTGCACCCACCGTTTCCGCTCTTCATTCAAACGCCCTTTAGCAATCGCGCCGCGAATGGCCTCGAGCAAGCGGTTCATAAAAGCCACATTGTGGATGGTAATGAGGGTCATAGCCAAAATTTCCCGGGCTTTGAGTAAATGGTGGAGATAGGCGCGGGAATAGGTTTGACATGTTGAACAGTGACAATCCGGTTCAATGGGACCCGGATCTTCACGGCATACGCTGTTGCGCAAATTAATGTGCTCCCCCCTGTCTTTTAAGGCATGGGGAGGACGGACGAGCGCCCCCCCGTGACGCGCAAGGCGGGTGGGGTGAACGCAATCAAACGTATCAATGCCGTGCCCTACCCCTTCAAAAATATCGCGCACCCCTCCAATCCCCAATAAATGGATGGGACGGTTGGAAGCGAGCCGCTGCGCTGTCATAGCCACGACGCCATACATTTGCTCTTTATTGGCCCCAAGCGACCCGCCAATGGCATGGCCAAAGAAGGGCTGGCTATTCACAAAATCACAAGCTTCCCGGCGCAAATCTTCATAAACGCCCCCCTGAATAATGCCATAAAGGGACTGACGACCGTTATCATGCCTTTGAAACTCATGAAGACTGCGGACGCCCCAGCGATGGCTCATCTCAAGGGAACGCCGGGTATAGGCCTTGTCCACGTGAAACGGCGTGCACTCATCCAGGACAACAACCAGGTCTGGCCCCAGAAGCCGCTGAATTTCAACAGATTTTTCAGGCGTTAGCAGGCGCGTTGACCCGTCCATATAAGACTTGAACCGGGCACCCTCTTCTGAAATTTTGAGCAGGGTCTTGGGACGGTTATTGATGCGGTTTCCCTTAATTTCCGCAGCGACAGACCCATGGCCCAAGCTAAAAATCTGAAACCCGCCAGAGTCGGTCAGCATAGGCCCGCTCCATCCCATGAACCGATGCAGTCCCCCCATCTTTGCGATCACTTCCGCCCCAGGTTGCAGCATGAGATGATAGGTATTTGATAAAATGAACTGGGTCCCACAAGCACGCATCTGATCAGGCGTGACAGCTTTAATGGCCGCTTTGGTCGCGCAAAAGATAAAAGCCGGAGTTTCTACCGTACCGTGGGGCGTTTGCAAGCGGCCTAACCGTGCCCGCGATTCTGAAGATGGCAACTGGTAAGAGAATGAAAAAGCAGACATGTGACCCTTTTGAAATAGAAAATGAAAAAACTAGGCGGCTTTCTTGACCACTGGTTCAGGATCCTTCATTCTGGCATCCGAAGGAGCTGGCAAGCACCAGTAACTTAAATATATAATGGGCGTAGACATAATACTAATCAAGGCGCGCGCTAAAAAAGTCCCCAAAATATAGGTGAAGATTAATGAATAAAAACCTATCGGCTCCGGGCTTAAAATAACCCAGGCAAAAATACTGAAAAGGGCGTTATCCACCAATCCTGATATAAGGGTTGCCATATTGGTACGCAACCATAACCACCGTCGAACAGTAAGACGCGCGATCCAGTCGAAGAGGAAAATACCTAAATACTGGCTAATGGCATAGGCCAGTAAACCAGCAAGTAAAATGCGTGGAGAGGGCGTAAAAAGCACCATCATAGCTTCCTGAACTTTGTCGCCTGCTGGAACGGCGTAACATAAGGTGAGAACCATGAGTGAGGTCATTAAAATGTGGCCTGCAAAACTGACCCATACTCCTTTGTGGGCAACTGCCTTACCATAATGTTCCGTGAGGATATCGCTCGCTAAATAGGTGGAGGCAAAAGCGACCGTTCCCAAGGCAACGGGTTCCGGCAAAAACCAAAAGCTTCCCATTTTTAAAACCTGGAGGTTTGCAACAAGCACAATAATAGAATTGTATAAATATAAGCCCGAGACGCCAAATATCCGGAATAAAAGCAGAATAGAGACGCCGCACCCGAAGAAAGTAAGTAAAGCCAGGCTCTCTGACGACAGGGTTTGCATCATTTCCACAAAAGGAATAATAAAAAAAGTATCCATAAAATTCTATGAGGTAAAGGTCAGGTAAAAAAACCTGAAGCACCCATGCCAAAGGCTTTAAAAATCTGGCCTACTAAATTTTTAAACAGCTGAAGCTGGCGCTGGTGCACGCTTTTGAATAATTTTTTTCAATCGAACGAGTTCTGGCGTTAACTTTAAGGAAGAGGCTGCCATCAAATAGGGATCCAGGCCACCATGAAACTCAACCGTACGAATTGCGTTTGTGGAAAGGCGCAAGCGCACCATAGCTCCTAAAGTTTCGCTCATGAAGGATGTTTCTTGCAAGTTTGGCAAAAAACGACGCCGTGACTTATTGTTAGCGTGACTAACGTTATTCCCGTAAAGAACCGCTTTACCTGAAATTGCACATCGCCTTGACATTTGTAAATCTCCCAAAAATGCGTATTTTATCGAAAAGTTACCTTTTTAAATACGCGATCCTAGTCAACTCGTCAAGTGTTCTGTGCAACATCTCCGCACAAGCCTTATCACCCATCAGTTTGTATAAACCCATAGATAGTGTCTGACGGAAAACCTCCGAAATGCTTGCTCCGTAAAGCTTTGAGGCAATTTTCCGTGAGCGAGGATTTGACCAGCGTTGCGCCTTTTTAAT
>CAYRJJ010000132.1:0-3168 GCA_964424515.1 uncultured Candidatus Finniella sp.
CTCATACTCTCCTACAGTTTTCTTAAAATTGAAACTTACGCAGCGGCTCTATTTTTCCAGCGGGATCCGCTGAATTATGAATGTTTATTATGTTGCATGCGGGGGGAGAAAGAGATATATTCTAGTGCTAGGGAGTTTTTGCCTTCTCCCATTTTTCTAGCAAGGAGGTCACCCTGAATGGCGCGTGTTACTGTTGAGGACTGTGTTGAAATTGTACCCAACCGATTTGAGTTGGTTTTATTAGCAGCTCGCAGGGCCCGAGAAATTTCTGCGGGATCAAATTTAACTGTAGACCGGGATAAGGATAAAAACCCTGTTGTGGGTTTGCGAGAAATTGCGGAACAAACAATTTCTTTACCGGTTTTAAAAGAAAATTTAATCAAAAGCATGCAGCGCCACGCCTTTCGGGATGAAACAGAAGACCTCGATAGCGAGTTGGAAGAAGCATTGCACGCGGATCGTAGCTCTACAGTAGGAGGCATATTAGAAAAACTTTCTGACAAAGATGATGAGGAGGAGGATGACGATATCTTGGCTGCTCAAATGGAAGAAACGGAAGCCATAGCCCATTTAGATATTCAGGATGCCGCAGATATATAAGATAAATCAAGGTATAGGGCGTGAGTATTGAAATTTGGGGAAATACAATTTTTTTGGCTTTTGAATCTCTGCCTCTGACCTCTTGAATGTTGGCTGTTGGTAAGGGCATACCATGATTCGTCAATTTGAGCTGGTTGAACGCCTCAAAGCTTATGATCCTAACGCGGATGAAGATCTTCTTAACCGCGCTTATGTCTTTTCTATGAAAGCCCATGGCTTGCAACTGCGGGCATCGGGTGATCCTTATTTTACGCATCCCCTAGAAGTTGCCTCTTTATTAGTAGATTTACGCTTGGACTGTTATTCCATTGTAACAGCTTTACTTCATGATACGGTAGAAGATACGCTGGCGACATTAGAAGAAATTCAGGAGCTGTTTGGCCCTGAAATTGCCAAATTGGTTAACGGGGTGACAAAGATCTCCCTTCTTGATCTCCAATCCGAAAAAACTCAACAAGCAGAAAATCTTCGCAAGCTTGTCTTGGCGATGTCAACAGATATTCGGGTTCTTCTGGTGAAGCTGGCGGACCGCTTGCACAATATGCGGACATTACATTTTATTCCCTCTCCTGAAAAGCGACGGCGCATTGCCTGTGAAACAATGGATATTTATGTTCCTTTATCAGAACGTATGGGAATGCAAAGTTTTAAAGATGAGCTGGAAGACCTTGCTTTTGCCCAGCTCAATCCAGAAGCCCGTGAGTCAGTTTTGAGCCGTTTAAAATTCTTGCATGAAACCACTGAAAACCCGGTGGAACAGATTATGGCTGAATTGAAAGAAGCTGTGGAAGTAGCTGGCGTTAGGGCCCAAGTATCAGGACGTGAAAAGACGCCTTATTCTATTTGGGTTAAGATGCAAAGCAAAAACATTGCATTTGAGCAATTGTCAGATATTATGGCTTTTCGTATTGCCGTCGCTGACATTCATCAATGCTACCAGGTACTAGGTATAATCCATAGTTACTATTCCTTTGTTCCCGGACGATTTAAAGACTTTATTTCAACTCCCAAACCAAATGGTTATCAGTCTTTACACACGACGGTTATTGGCCCTTTAAACCACCGTATTGAAATTCAAATTCGTACCCAAGAGATGCACCGTATCGCGGAGCTGGGCGTTGCTGCACATTGGCAATATAAACAAGGAGAATCTCATGATGGGCGTCAATATGCCTGGTTAAGGGGATTATTAGAAATTCTGGAACAGGCTTCTGGGCCGGAGGAGTTCTTAGAACATACCAAGCTAGAGATGTTTCAGGATCAAGTTTTTTGTTTTACGCCCAAAGGGGATCTGATTTCTTTGCCTCGAGGAGCAACACCCCTTGATTTTGCTTATGCGGTCCATTCTGCAGTTGGAGACCACACCGTTAGCGTAAAAATTAACGGCCGTCAAATGCCGTTGCGAACGATTTTGCAAAACGGAGATCAGGTGGAGATTATTACCTCCAAGACGCAAGCTCCTTCACCGACTTGGGAACGGTTTGTTGTTACGGGTAAGGCACGGTCGCGTATCCGGCGGTTTATACGTACCCAACAACGGGCGCAGTTCCTTGAGTTAGGGCGGTCTATTCTTCAAAAGGGGTTCCGTAATGATCATAAAACCATTTCAGACAAAATATTGCATGAAGCAGCAAAGCGTTTGAACCATAGCAGTATTGATGACCTTCACGTTGCAGTTGGAGAAGGGATCCATACTGTATGTGAGGTTGTTGCCGCTGTTTATCCGGAGAAGAAGCAGCCTAAACCAGTTAGGCCCATGCACCAAATGAAGGCGAAATTACTCTCGTCTCCCGGCTCAGCCATTTCTATTAAGAAGTTGATCGGAGGAGTGGCTGTACACTATGCAGGGTGTTGTCACCCCTTGCCAGGGGATACAATTATGGGCATCGTGACGACGGGAAGGGGCGTTACGATTCATACTCAAGACTGTGAAGTTTTAAGCATATTTTCTGATTCGGAGCGTATCATTGAATTGGCGTGGGAGGATGACTTAAGCTTACAGCATCTCCATGCGGGCCGCTTGAAACTCACCTTCTTGAACAAGCCAGGCAGTTTAGCGAGTGTGAGTACGGCAATTAGCACGCAAGGGGCTAATATTGCAAATATTAGGGTTACCAACCGTACGGTTGATTTTTGGGATGTATTGATTGATATTGAAGTTAAAGATGTGGAGCATCTAAGAAGTGTTATCGCAAGCTTGCGGGCTCTTCCCATCATCAATTCAGTTGAACGGATCTAGTGCAGCATTTCATTAATTTTGATCGCCTGTATGATCTGTAGGATTTAATGAAAATGTGTTACCTTTTCGTTGAGAAAAAAGAAAAAGAAGAGGTAACGCATGGACAAGTATATCGTAAACCTGACAAAGGAAGAACGGGAAAATTTATCATCTTTAACAAAAACAGGAAAGCATGCCGCTTCCAAAATCCTGCATGCCCGAATTTTACTGGCCTGTGATGAAGGTGATTATGCTGATAGCGGATTCATGAAAACAGATGAAGAAGTAGCAAACCTCTCACTACCCCTCATTTTTGAGAGATTTTCCTAAAAGTTATGATTTTGAAGGGC
>CAYRJJ010000133.1:0-3071 GCA_964424515.1 uncultured Candidatus Finniella sp.
AAATCTTGAAACGTGGCTCACAAAATTTTTAGCGTTCTTTAGTTAGATGTCTCCCATTTTAATCACAGAAAACGCCTACTTTTCTTTGGTGAATTTTCATCTTATCCCGCCAGGTCATACTGTGCAGATGTCTCTTGCGTCTCATTGCTGGCCAAGTCTTGAAGATCTTTCTCATTCATGCCTCTTGTCGCAAGGAAAGAAAGGCCAGCGATACCCGACAGGACAATCGGGACGACCCAGGGAGTCGCATAAAAATCAAGAAGCGCTGTCAGCCCCATCGGAAGGGCAGCCATTGTCGCCCAGGTTAAATTGTAACACAAAGCAATACCGGTATATCTGATTTCAGGTGAGAAAATACGAATTAAAACAGGGAACATGCAAGAAGCATAGAGGGCGATAAAAAGTTGCTGGATCATTAAGAAAACAGTCAAAAATATAATGCTCCCTGTCGATAAAAGAGTGAAAATAGGAAGAGATAGAACCGCATAAAAGGCGCAAGTCCACCGGATCGGTATGGTCTTATAGGAAAAGAGGTCGGCAAGCATTCCCATAAAAGGGAGGATAAGGACTAAGAAAATAAGGCTTAGGGTGGTCGCTAAATAAACTTCACTGGCTCTATACCCAAAGAACTTGGGAATATAATAAGGAAAATAAAGATTTGTCAGGATCATGGCAGCCATGAATGCGGTAAGGGCAGCACCCCTTAAGAGGGAAAATTTATGGGCGCGCAGCAATCTCATCAAAGGTTCTTGATTTTTGGCTGTGTGAGACAAAGTTTGAAAAACAGGCGTCTCTTGAATGGTATTGCGCGCAATGAGCAAGAGGAGCCCTAGCAACCCCCCTCCTAAAAAGGGTAAACGCCAGCCCCAGGCGATCATCTCTTCCTGGCTTAACGTGGTCGAAAGGAAAGAGAGTACGCCGCTCGCTATCAAAGCGCCAAGGCTTGTACTGGCCATCACTAAACTTGTCTTTCGCCCGCGGCGCTGTTCGAGAGAAAATTCCCCCACAATCGTGAGGGCGCCGGGCAACTCTCCCCCAAAAGAGAGGCCCTGCATCATACGGCACACTACTAAAAGTAAAACGGCTAATTCCCCAAGAGCCGCGAAAGGGGGAAGAAACCCGATCATGAGCGTGCTAGCTGCCATGAGGGTGGTGGATATCAAAAAAGCAGGCCGCCGTCCAAAACGGTCGCCGATCATACCGATAAGGGTTCCGCCCAGGGGACGGGCAAAGTAGCCGACAGCAAACACCAGGAAAGATTGAAGAACGGCGGCAGCCTGATTTTGGGGAGGGAAAAAGATGACGCTTAAATAGGTTGCCATCATACCATAGACGACGAAGTCATAATATTCTAAAGTCGATCCCAAGCTTGCTAATAAAGTAATATGGCGGTCAGTTTTTGAATCTGTATTCATGCTCATGTCTTTATCCTTTCATAAAATTGAATTGAGAGGTTCACGCGGCGTCACTTTGTCAACTTCCTGTTTCTTTCATAGATGCGTCATCAATAGGGTGACCCTGAAACCTTAATAGGGTGACCCTGAAACCTTAATAGGGTGACCCTGAAACCTTGTCAAGGGAGCTTGTTTTTGTTGCCTATCTTTTATCAACCGTGCATAAAAAGCTTGAACTTTTTGTCATAAACCTGCAAATATTTGAATCATGACTCAAAAAATAATTTTTCAAATACCAGATTTTCCAGATGTATTACCCTTGTTGCCATTAGGAGGCGTGATCCTGATGCCACGCACCCTCTTGCCCGTGCCAATCTTTGAGGCAGCGCAAGCGGCTATGGTGGCGGCTTGTGTTGAAGGGGATCAAAAACACATTGGTTTGGTTCAGCCAATTTCAACATTGTTTGATGGCCAAGCGCTGGCGCCGCTCTTTTCAACAGGGTGTTTAGGCGAGATTGTGGAATTCGGTAAAACAGAAGAAAATTTGCTTATCGTGATGTTAAAAGGGATTTGCCGCTTTGACATTTTAGAAGAATTGCCGCCCAAAAATGGTTGCCGCCAGGCGCGTGTTTCCTATGAATCCTACCCTGGAGATATTATAGAAAAAATTGATTTTTCCATAGACCGGGAACGACTTTTGCGCAGTTTAAAATCTTACCTTGTGAATAATGATTTAAATGCGGATTGGGAAATGCTGGAAAAAGTTTCAAATGACCAGCTGCTGAATGTCCTTTCTATCGCTTGTCCCTTCGCCGTCCGGGAAAAGCAGGCATTACTTGAGTCCCGCAATCCTGAGGAGCAATCCCGGGTGATGACCGTTTTGATGGAAATGGCTGTTCTTGACCGCCAAACGCAAAGTGAAACATGTCACTAAAGGACAACAATAATGACAGAAGTTGACCCGTGCTTACTGAAAATTTTGGTTTGCCCTGTTACAAAAGGCCCCCTTGAATATAACCGGAAAGCCCAGGAATTGATTAGCCAGTCCGCTGGTCTCGCTTATCCGATTCGGAATGGCATTCCCATCATGCTGGTTGATGAGGCGCGCTCTCTTGAGGCGCCATCCGTATCCCCTTCTGAGCCAGCTAAAAAACCCTATAAGGCCAAGCCTTAAAACGTGTTCTTAAAAATGAATGACTCAAGCGATTTATTTTTTTATATCTTAATAATAGACATACTGTAATTGCGATTGGTAATGAAAGCGGCATGCTCTAATCATATAAGCGCGAGGTAATCCCGGAAGGATTCCTCAAATATGAACATCCATTTAGAAAGGAGCATGCCATGAATTATTATAGTGGATTAGACGTGTCGCTGAAAGAAACTTTTATAAGTATCATTGATGAAAAGGGATTGACTGTCAAAGAGGGCTTTGTGCCGACAGACGTTCAGTCGATATCAAATTATTTAAAAGAGGGTGGTTTAACTTATGAAAAGATAGGGATGGAAAGTGGGCAGTTATCCATATCGTTATGCAAGGGTCTTATCGCCCAGGGGTTATCGGTAACATGCGTTGACGCGCGTCACATGGCAGCAGCTTTATCCGCCCGTATCAACAAGAATGACCGCAATGACGCCCGGGGGATTGCTCAAATGATGAGAGCCGGTCTTTACAAG
>CAYRJJ010000134.1:0-3007 GCA_964424515.1 uncultured Candidatus Finniella sp.
ATCGAATAATATCAGCTTATTGAAGAACCTACACTACCTTGCCGGAAACACACAGAGATCAGGACCATAGAATCGGTCTTTCAGGGTTTACTAAAGTTTGCCAGAGATGCTTGTCATACTTGTACTCAGTTTTGTCCCCACAGTGGTCATAGCCGTAATTGCAGCGAGGGCAATGAGGCTAATAATGAGGACATACTCAACTAGACCGCCACCTTTTTCATCAAAATAAAATAGATCGAACAATCTCATTAAGTTCTCCTTTTCTTTGAAATAGCCCTTTTAAACCAAGATAATTTCTTACCTTGTTTATATTCCATAATGAGGGGAAGAGGTTAATAAGAAGTTAACGTACAAATTTTATTTTTTACGGGGTTTTTAATTGGAAAAGTGAAGCACAACAACAAGAATACTAAAGGCTGCCAAAAACCCGATCAGGGAAAATTCTAAAGCGCCGCCGCCCAATTCATTTTTTGAGAAATTCTGAAACAACATGCCATCTCTCCCTTACAATCCTTCCTACAAGGTAAAATGGGTTGATCAATAAAAATTTCAAGTGTTTTTAATAAAAATATATCAATTCTCGCTCGATACGCCGGCATTTCGGGTGTCATTAATTTGTCCGGGCTGTATCCAACGGATTTGAAGATGCCTAAATTGCCGCGGAACTTAAGCTCCCGGCCATGACGTAACCAAGGTTCAATGGCGAGGAACCCCAAACCTATAGTGCGTAAAGGGACGACGCAATTGACGACCTCTTCTCCTGCTATAAGGGAGGAAGCGCAGGTTACCCCTTGGTTTTTTCTAAAGGATATACGCCATAAATTGCCAGAGTCTGCGCAATAATTTTCTTTTCATCAAGCTCTTGTTCGGCTTTCTTGCGGCTCAACTTTCCCATTCTTGCCCGCAACTCTGGGTATCTGGTCAATGTTTTTAAAGCTTGAGCCAAAGCCATCGCATTTCCGGGGGGCACCAAAAAGCCATTTGCCCCGGGGTCAACAACTTCCCGGCATCCTGGAACATCTGTTGTCACAATAGGTTTGCCACACGCAGCCGCTTCTGCCAAGGACTTGGGGAGACCTTCCCGATAGCTGGGCAAAACGGCAATGTGCGCTTGCTGGTATAATGCGGCAATATCTGTCCGTGCACCCAGCCATGTCACCAAACTTTTCTCTTTCCAAGCCGTTAAGGCTGCTGGTGAAACACTTGCTGGATTTTGAGGATCGGGGTCACCTGCCACATGAATCTCAAGGGGGATTCCCTCTTTTTTCAACAAACTTGCGGCTTCCACAAGCTCTCCGATTCCTTTGCTCCATAATAAACGGCTTACCATCACAGCTTTTACGGGAGGTGAAGGAGGCTCATCTGCGGGATAAAATCTCTCCAAATCCACTCCTGAACCCCGGATAAGCTGGATTTTATCACGTCCCACCCACGGCGCCATCAAGTCAACATCATCGGGGTTCTGCAGGATCAGTACACATCGGCGATGATTTAATAAAACTCGAAAAGCTAAAGCCATGAGAGGTTTGATGACTGTGGACTTCACGCTGTGGTGGGTAAATAAATACCCCATTCCCCCCAAGGCGTTGACAATGCGGGGAACCCCTGTTAACCACGCGCAAAGGGTACCATAAATGACAGGCTTCAAAGCCACCTGGTGAACAATGCCGGGACGGATATGGCGATACGCTTTCCAAAGCTGCCATAGGGTTTTGACTTCTGCAAACGGATTAAGACGGGAACGGTGAAAAGGCAAGTGATAAAGTTTAAAGCCTTTGAGCAAGGTTAAATTTCGGCTTTGATTACAATTCGTCACCACGGTTACATCAAACCCAGCCTGCTTTGCCGCTACAGCAAGGTTCAACCGATGGGAACAAAAATATCCCAATTCCGTAACAACAAAGACAAGTTTTTTATTCTGTTCACTCATATCTCAAAGGATGCGGGCCTCTGTGAAGCTAAATAACTTCTTTAAGTCTCCAAAGACAGCTGCAGCTTTCTTGCTGACCCTTTCAATCTCTCGAGCTTGAGACGCCTGATAGTCCTTCAAATAGCTTTGGTAATCGAAGAAAACACAGACGATGACAAAGGAGCTGGAGAAAAATGCCAAAAAGCTAAACCTGCAAAAGCTGGCTATTAGAATATTCCGAATGCCGTATGCAAATCCTATATCGTGCCCCTCAAACAGACTTTGCTCCATAAAGGCCAGATTGCAAGAACCTTAGTCAACCATCTCGCCTTATTTTAGGGATGTTACCCCTCCTTTTCCGTAAAATCAAATCGTTTTAGACAATTTTTGGATTTTATTGAGACTTTGAGGTTCTGTGCGCCTCTAGAAGACTCCGAAACTGTTCCAGTTGGAGACAATATGGGGACAATTTATTTCCTGATTACCAACAATGTTTAGCTTGCTTTTGGGGCTTATTAAGGCTAAGAGAATTCTTGATGTTTTACGACACATACCCCTAAATTTGACCAGGATTTTGTAAGAATAAACCGTCTAAAGCCAGTTGCTACGACAAAAATTAACCTCCATAGGGAGCGACCTTAAAAGGATGTTGACAAGAGGTTAATTTTTATACGCAGCGCCTTTGATTATGTAAAAAAATAATAAAAGGCATAAAAAATGTCAGCAACAATTGTTAGCCAAACAGAAGATTTTTTAACGCTGGAAGTCAAGATTCCCCTTACAAGAGATATGTGGCAAGGAGAAAATATAGTATTTTTGTTTAATTATTTCCTACTACCACGCTCAACTTTCCTTAAGACAATGCCATCAAAGCGCGGCAACATGGTAAAAGTTACCCTAAAATGCCAATTAAGAGCTAAAAATTTCTCTCTAAAAACAGTTATTTGTAAACAGGACGATCTTTCTGTAGAAAACTAAAAACTTTTAACCTTTTGATTTTATTAAGAACTAATTTTTTTGCTCTTAATTGGCATTAAAATACTATAATATCCAGGATGCCTTGAATGAGGCTGGTAAAGTTGCAACGGCCCACCTCCT
>CAYRJJ010000135.1:0-2963 GCA_964424515.1 uncultured Candidatus Finniella sp.
TCCTGGCTAACATACCCAAACTTTGGGCTTATCTAAAAAACGTCAGGTGGTAAGACAATGTGGATAATATCTTGAATTTCTGTCAATGAGCGCTTAAAATGATGTTCGAGGTCTTGGATTAAAATAGGTAAGTTTTCAGGGGCATGTTCACTTGCGCCTATGATGTCACGGGCAGTTTGCCCAACCCGATGCATCCCTAAATTTTCAGACATGCCAGCCAGGGTGTGGGCATAGTTTTTGCTATCTTGGGGAGAGCTGTTCTTAATGTGGGTAACCAGGCTCAAAGCGTCCTTGCGGTAAACATCTAAAAGCCTTATAACTTTTTCTTTTCCTAAGTCGTCCATGAGTGTTTTAAGCGTCGTATTTTGATCAAGGATGGTCGGTATTAAAAGGAAGGGGGGGTCCTCTCCTGGTTTTTCGGCTGGCCCTTCGATGACAGACCCTATTTGTGAACGGTAGGGTTGCAAAGCTTGCTCTAGGCTGATTTTATTGATCGGTTTGTTCAAAACGCGGGTTATGCCGTACTGATGACAAGTTTCTTGGTCTCCTGTAAACGTATTGGCAGTTACAGCAATAATAGGAATAGCGCCATTAGGGAGTTTTCGGATGGCTTGGGTTGCGCTTAACCCGTCTAAAATGGGCATGTTGAGGTCCATTAACACGATGTCAAATTTTTTTGTTTGAAATAAGTAAATAGCTTCTTCGCCATGATTAGCGACAGTTACATCATCCCCCAGCAGGTGCAACAATCCACACATGACTTCTTGGTTGATCGAGTTATCTTCAACAAGAAGAATGTGAAGCCTGGGCTGTTCAGGATGATCGATAAGGGGCGAATCAAGAGGGCTTTCTAAAGCAGGAAGCAAATCTGATTTTTCAAAAGGAACTGTAAACCAGAATGTACTTCCCTTATCTAGCTCGCTTTCTACGCCAATCTGCCCTCCCATTAAATGGACTAATTCTTTACAGATAGATAAACCGAGTCCTGTTCCTCCATACATACGGGTAATGGAACTATTGGCCTGGGTAAAATCTTCAAACAGGGTGTCTTGAACTTCAGGCGCGATGCCAATTCCCGTATCTGAAATTTCAAAATAAAGAGTATGTTGCACAGGAGAATTTTGCAATTCGTTTGACGGTTTTTCATTTATGCGTAAGGTAATAGTGCCCTTGGTGGTAAATTTAGCGGCATTACTTAATAAATTGACTAGAATCTGTTGAAGCCGCGTTGGATCCCCTATTAAAAACTCAGGAATATGCTCACTTATAAAAGTATTAAAAGTAAGATTCTTCTTGATCAAACCAGGTCGAATCAGATCTGATGCGCTTTTTAAGACTTGAGTAGGGGAAAAATGGATTTTTTCAAGTTCAAATTTTCCCGAATTTAGCTTAGATACATCCAAAATATCATTAACAAGCGCAAGGAGCATTTCTGTCGAATTGGTGATATTTTCAACAAAATGAATTTGCTCTTCTGACAAATTTGTTTCTTTTAATAAAGTCACCATACCAATTATACCACTTAAAGGTGAGCGGAATTCATGATTCAACGCAGAAAGGAACCTCATTTTACCCTGAGCTTCTGTCTCTTGTTCTGAAATAACCATACGCAATTGATTTTGAATGAATTTTTGAGATGTAATGTTCGTTGTAACTCCTGCTATACGAATAATCTCATCATTTTGATTACGCAAAATTTTAGCGTGGTTTTCAAGCCAGATGTAATCTCCATTTTTACATAAGAAACGAATTGTTTCAAAGTAAACAGAATCACTTTTTGAATAAGCTGCTTCTTCCATTTTTCTATGTATTTCTGCATGGTCTTCGGGATGGATTTGTTCTGTCCACCAGGCATAAGTGCGTTCTCTTATCTCTTCGTCTGTATAACCTATAAGTTCCCGTAGCTTGGGGGAAATATAAAGGTCTCCATTGGCAAGATCCCAATCCCAAAGACCATCAGCGCAATCAGTTAAAGCCGTATAATACCATGCATCACGGGAACGTTCCTTATAAATACCCCCAGGATTTTTAAATTTAAATGACATGATGTCAAACATTAAAAAACTCCTTAGAATGATGAAACCAGGAAGGAAGCATTCTTTGAAAAACATTGGTTTTAAGAACAAAGTGATGATATAATGCGGCGCTAATATGGAGTATTAAAACACCCATTAAAGTAAATGCGCCATATTTGTGAACCATGTCCGCACTTTTGGAAAGGTCGGGATTTGTCGGTAAAATATTTGGCAAAGTAAATAGATTATAAAATGTAACTGGATATCCAGCAGCTTGTGACAGGGTAAATCCACTTAAAGGCGCCAGGAATAGCAAAATATAGAGCGCCAGGGGGCTTAATTTGGCCAGGCGGTGATGCCAAGGTTGCAATGAGCCGGGTAATTGGGGGACGGGATTAAGAAGACGCCAAGTCAGGCGTAATAGGACTAAGAACAAAATAATGACGCCTGTTGACTTATGCAAGCTATAGAGCGTCATTTTTGCGGGGGAGGGTTCCATATCCACCATAATCAATCCGACAGCCAGCATACCAGCAATACATAAAGCAGTAACCCAATGAAAAGTTTTAGCGATAGTTCCGAAGGAATCCGGGGTATTTCCCAGCATCATTTTCTCCTCTGACAAAGCGGCTTTTTGACAAGTTTCAACATCATATTTTAAGTTTGCTTATTTTGATGGTAGCGGTACATAAATTAATAATATATGAATAAGGCAAGATTAAAATCATCATGTGCTCTCTATTGTTTGTAAACGCGCATTCTGTCCGTAATATCCCAGGCACCGGGGTTTGTTTAACGACACCAATTGCCAAAAGTTATTATGGTCGCCCGGATACCGGTAGTCCCCACTGAAAAAGAGATTCATACGTTTCTGCAAACAATAGACCTGCTGCGTAAGGAACGTGACCGAAATAACTTCCGATTATTAATAAAATTGATATGATGCTT
>CAYRJJ010000136.1:0-2950 GCA_964424515.1 uncultured Candidatus Finniella sp.
TCCTGGCTAACATACCCAAACTTTGGGCTTATCTAAAAAACGTCAGGTGGTAAGGTTTTCAAATTAACAGATTGACGCCCTCCTGTGTAGCCGGTAGGATACTGTCATTAGCCAGGGGTGCTGAACCTTGAAACTCAGCTGAGAAAGCGATGGTCGCTTAACCCTATAACCTGATCTGGTTCGTACCAGCGGAGGGAGTGCCATGAGGAACGCCGTCAAAAAAAATGTACCTGCTGTTCAGGCTCAAATTCTCGAACAGCCAAGCCTTCAAAAATCAATCCTTGTAAAAACGCCTGTCTTTTTAATTTCTGTCCTCGGAACCATTTTAGAATATTTTGAATATGCCATTTATGGGTTTTTAGCTCCTGTCCTGGCCCTTCATTTTTTCCCCGGCGGAGATCCAGCAGCCGCCCTCCTTAAAACTTTTGGCATATTTGCGGTCGGGTCTTTATCAAAACCCCTTGGATCCCTGATTTTTGGATACTTGGGGGACGTACAAGGACGCCGCATATCTTTGCGGTACAGCATGGTTGGCATATCTTTCCCAACCTTCATTGTGGGCATCTTGCCAGGACATGAATCCTGGGGGTGGGGAGCCGCTTTTGTTCTTATCCTCTGCCGGATGTGCCAGGGTATTTTTCTTGCCGGAGAATCCGATGGGGTTCAAATCTATGTCTTTGAACACTTTGGCCTTAAAAATCCCTGCCTGGTTACTAACCTTGTCAGCTGTGGCGCTTATAGCGGGATTGCAGTAGCCTCTCTGGTTGACTCTCAAATTCCCGCAGAAGGAGAAAGTTGGCGGTTCGTCTTTTTAGGATGCAGTATAGCGGGCGTCGTTGTTTTTATTTTAAGACGCTATTTGATTGAAACACCGCCTTTTTTGGCCTACCAGCAAAAGCGCCGCCTCCCCCTGCCTCTCAAGCAGGTCGTTCAAACCTGCTGGGCGCCTATCTTGCGCACCATTATGATTTGCGGGTCAGCCGGAGGAGCCTATCATTTTTACCTCGTCTTCCAAGGAACTTACCTGTCAAAAATCCTGGGAATTGTTCCACCGGAACAGGCTGCCCTTTATAGTTTCTGGTTAGCAAGCGCTTATGTTCTGACCCTGCCATTCGCCGGCTGGGCCGCAGATTCCTGGGGGATCGCCCGCATGGGGAAAATCGGGGGCTTTATGACATTTGGCCTCGTTGCCTTGAATGCGGTGATGATTAACAAGGGAATTGTCTTCATTCCCGCAATGATCCTAACAACCATCACCATGGTATTCTTCGTTGCCCCGGGGTATCTCTTTTTAATGCAGCATTATGATGTCAGCGTTCGTTTCCGCTGCTTGAGCCTGGGCCATACCACAGGCTCCATGCTTTTTTCAGGAACAACTCCTCTTGTCTGCTTATTTTTGTGGCAAAGCACGGCCCTTTCTTACGCGCCTTATTTATATTTTTTATGCCTTGTGGCGATGGGTACCGTGGCCTTCATATGGGGGGAGAAAGACAAGAGAACTCAGCCACTCCGCGAATCACTTTCTTCATGACTGCAGGAAGAGCGTGGGATTTCAGGTCTTCAAGAAGGCTCCAAAATCCTTTTTGATGGGCATTGCTTTGTCCTTTCACAATCCCCAGCTCCAGATGAAAGTGGGTAAACGTATGATGAACCATGACGGGCAAACGTTCCCATAGCTCAACCCCTTCCGGAGCCTCGATGAATGTCTCTTCAGCGCTCAAATCCCAAGGCAGGGTTCTCCAAAACGTGGTTGGCAGGCCAATCAATCCAGCAAGTAATCCTTTATCGGGACGCTTTTCCAGTAAAATTCTGTTTTTCCCATCTTCAACCCAGAATATAATGCCATAACGCCTTGGTTTTATTCCTTTCAAGGCCGGGCGGGGTAACTGGTTCGCTATTCCCTGGCGATGTCCTTTACACATCTTCTGCAAGGGGCACAGCTCGCAAGCCGGGTTGCGGGGACGGCAAACAGTTGCGCCTAAATCCATCAAACTTTGCGCAAAATCTCCGCTTCGCTGAGAAGGAACCATCTCTTTTGCAAGGACGTGTACCTTCTTTTTCAGGGCGGGTAATGGGGTTTCAAGAGAAAACAGACGGGAAAATACGCGCACGACATTTCCATCTACGGGCATGGCCGGTTGGTCATAAGCAATTGCTGCAATGGCTGCAGCCGTATAAGAGCCAATTCCCGGCAACGCTAAAAGGGTTTGCTCTTCTCTGGGCAGTATTCCTTTAAAATCACGGACAATCATCCGGGCGCATTGGTGGAGATGACGCGCACGGCTATAGTATCCCAGCCCCTGCCAAGCGTGAAAAACTTCATCAAGGGTTGATTCCGCCAAATTTTCAATCACCGGCCATCGGGTTATAAACCGGAAGAAGTAATCTTTAACCGTCGCGACTGTTGTCTGCTGCAACATAATTTCGCTTAACCACACGTGATAAGGATTGGGAGAATAACCAGGAATGGCCCGCCAGGGAAGCGCCCGTTGATGGCGCTCATACCATGGCAAAAGGACGCTCTCCAGGAGAGAGATGTTTATTGCTTTTTCTTCTTTCAATGCCTTTTTCCTTATATGTTTCAGTAAGAAAGATCTCTCCCGTCATAGGTGGACCATAATTATACAGTGTTTATATTATATGATCAGGCGTATTGAGAAATGAAATTTTATATTTTTTCTGCCTTAGGGCGTGTCATCAATTGAAGGATTTTGGACTGCAAATGGCGGGTTTTGAGAACCGTATCGCAAGAATACATTAAGGCGTATTTGAGACACGGAAGCCGAGAAAACCGCCATTTGCAGTCCAAAATCCTTCAATTGATGACACGCCCTACGAAGAAGGTGAACATTTTTTACATTTGCGCATTAAAAACCTCACAACAAAAAATAGCCTTCGGCCTGTTCTAAACTGAAGTGCAACAGCATATAAACCTTATTGAACAAAAAGG
>CAYRJJ010000137.1:0-2902 GCA_964424515.1 uncultured Candidatus Finniella sp.
CTACACAATCAACTCTTACGCCTTCACTCCATACTTACGCAGCACGTCTAATATTTCGTAAAAGATGCTATTCCTTAAATTAACTTGTATTTTAGAATGCTCTATACCCTACCACCATTCTCTGAAAAGGTGTTTATCTTTGTTCCACCACTCTTTCCCTATTTGTTTACTTCCCTGAAGGGTGGACTTCATATCTTGCACATTTGGCCTAAAATTCTGATTTTGTGTAAGGGGTGTCCCGTTGGTGATACGGGGAGAGTGCCAGCTCACAGGGCGTGAGCTTTTTTCAACCTGTCGCCATTCTGCATAACCATAAGCGGCGATTTTTTTTGCTTTATGTTTTTTTAAAGTATTATTCCAATCCATACCTAAAGGATTATATAGTATTAAGTATAAACTTGTATTAAAAATTTTCCGGGTCGCCAGGTCTTTAATAGTTTGACTTAACCTGTTCAAGGATGTACGAACGGGGTCAGTTGGCGCTAACCGGCTATAGAGCGCCCTGATAATTTGCAGATCTCCACTTAAACACGTAACATATTCTTCACAGTTTCTATGGTGATGGTTAATTTGCTCGAGTAAATCAGTAAAAACATCATCCTGGTTAAAGAGAGCTGGGGTTATTATCCAGGTCAAGCCATGAAGTGCCCTGACATTTTGAGGTTGGATCGGTGCGATCCGAATGCCATTACGGTATTCTGTTTGGCGTTGCTGAGAGAGGTTTTTAAAAACAATCCATTGCGTGACAAATTTTTGTCGCCGAGCATCTTGGCGGATAATATTATAAATATTCTGAAACAAAGTTCTTGCAGGATGCGTTGAGTGGCTATTGATAAAAGTTGCTAATGTTCCCAGATCCAAATTTAAACAATCTTCCCGACTGTGGCACCTATAAGTATGGTTTTGTTGAAATGTATATTGGACCCAAGAAAAGGCTTGATTCACAGCCGCTTTTTGCTGAGGCGTCATTTTAGAAGCCGGATTGGTTTGATAAGTTTGACTGGAATATGGTGAAGGAAGCGGCCCCATCATAGCATGCGCTTTACCATTCCCTAAGGTTTGCAAGAGCGCTCCAAAGCATAAAAATATATATTTTTTCATTATTCAATCCAGCCATTTTTTGCGCATTCTGTTATCTATTATAGGTTCGGTTCTCTTAAAAAGGAGTTAAGGGGACTATTCAAAATGGGCCTAATTCTGGTAAAGGTAGATTTATGACCCAAGAATTCACAATTGTCCCTAGCGATTCTGTTGCTGCCGCAGACCGCGCTTTCCATCGGGACGAGGGGGGGCCTCCTTATAACCTGGAGGCGGAACAATCCCTTTTAGGCGCATTGCTGCTTAACAATGCTTCCCTTGAACACATTGGGGATTTTTTACGTCCTCTTCATTTTGCAGATGCGATTCATGGTCAGATTTTTGAATCCATCGTCCGGTTCATTGATCGGGGCCAGGTGGCGGATCCCATTACATTAAAGGATTATTTCGATAAAAATGAGGCTTTGCAGCCTGTTGGCGGAGCACGTTATCTGGTGGATTTGGCCCAAAGCGTTGTTTCTATTATCAGCGTTGGAGATTATGGCCGTTTGGTCTATGATCTTTTCCTGCGGCGGCAGCTGATGGGAATTGGGGAAGATATGGTCTTAACGGCCCGAACCCATGATCTGGATTTAAATGCGACCCAGCAAATTGAAGAAGCTGAAAAGAAGCTGTTTGACCTGGCGACGACAGGAAATGTGTCAGGTGGCTTCCAAAGCTTTCGGGATGCCTTAACAGCATCTATTGAAATGGCGGAAATTGCCTATCGCCGGGATAGTCATATCGTGGGCGTTACATCTGGCTTGACGGACTTGGATAAATGGTTAGGCGGGTTACACCCTTCTGACTTGTTGATTATTGCGGGACGTCCTTCCATGGGGAAAACCATACTGGCAACCAATATTGCCTTTAATGCCGCTGTTGCTTCTTTGGAAAAGGGCAAGAGCGGAGCGTGCGTTGCGTTTTTCTCCCTTGAAATGTCGGCAGAACAATTGGCCACCCGTATTTTGGCCTCTGAGTCCGGTGTTTCTTCTGATAAAATTCGCCGTGGGGAAATCCGCTCAGAAGATTTTCCAACTTTTGTAGAGGTGAGCCGGCGTTTAAGCTCAATTCCTTTGTTTATTGATGATACGCCCGCTTTAGGCGTGTCGGCTTTGCGGACACGCGCCCGGCGCTTAAAACGACAAGAAGGGCTTGGATTGATCGTAATTGATTACCTTCAATTGATGGAAGCTGGGGGGACAAACCGGCGGGGAGACAACCGGGTTCAGGAAATTTCAGATATAACGCGGGCCTTGAAAGCGTTGGCCAAAGAATTGGATGTGCCCGTGATTGCTTTGTCCCAGCTCTCCCGTGCAGTTGAACAACGGGAAGATAAACGTCCTCAGTTATCTGATTTGAGGGAATCGGGTTCGATTGAACAAGATGCTGACGTCGTTATGTTTATTTTCCGCGAAGAATATTACGAGGTCCGCCGGCAGCCCCCCGAAGGGACGGACAAACACGCGGAATGGCAAGCGCGTATGAACCAAATCACGAATCAGGCTGAAATCATTATTGCCAAGCAACGCCATGGGCCTGTCGGAACGGTGCGCCTCTACTTCGAGGGCAACTTAACCCGTTTTGGCAACCTTATGCCGACGGGGTGAGGGAGGGGAATTTGAAATCTTTATTTTTAGCGTTCTTTAGGAACGTGATCGAAATAAGTTCCAATTGTTGCTTCTTTTCCTGTCTTATAAATTCGATCGATAATGCTCGCACTAACCTTTAATCCAGTTTTAGTCGTTGTTTTTTCGTAACTACTCAACACACCCCATTTTTCTGTATGCATAAGTGTCATGCGTCATTGTGAACCTGTCATCCA
>CAYRJJ010000138.1:0-2835 GCA_964424515.1 uncultured Candidatus Finniella sp.
ATACCATAGCGGGAACTCAATTCACAGGTACTTTTCGGATAAGCATTATATTTTGAAACTAACAGTGGGACACCAACTTCCAACACGCACGGAAAGTACAAGCTCACCTGATTTATCCCAAAATCCGGCCATAGCTTCCCTTGCCGCCACTGTTGCGCAACTTGACATTCAGTCTCCAACCCGCCCGTTTCAAGTGCCCCATTCTCCAGGAATTTCCGCAGATTCTTCTCAAAGTCCATCGTATCCGGCTGTTCAGCCCCAGACGATTCCTCAACCCCTGCAATTTCTTGAGCCTTTGGAAAAAGAAAAAACCAGGGAGCAAGCGCTTCCATCAGTAGGCTCTTCCGCAGTTCCGGTTCCTGGCGAGGAACATTATCAAAAAGGCTTAAACTTCGAGAAAAACCAGACGCCTGATTACCGGGGGGCTTATCGAGCTTATCGGGATGCTTTCAACGCTGGTCATTCCGGCGCAGCTGCCCGTATTGGCGTTCTTCACTGGAAAGGTCTTGGTGGCGTAACGCGCAGCCCCCAAAAAACTTTAGAATGGTTCGAGAAAGCCCCTAAAGACCCTCTTGCTCTCATGTACAAAGGAATATGCCTGATGACAGGCGAGGGTATTACAAAAGACTATAACGCCGCTAAAAAATGTTTTGAAGAGTCAATAGCTGCTGGCAACTTTGATGCCAATGTCCAGTTGGTCAGGCTTTATGAAGAGGGGTGGGGGGCTGCAAAGGATTATGATGAGGCGTTTTATCTTTACGAAGGCGAAGCGGATCGGGGGTCGCCAGAAGGCATGTTCCGGCTTGCCAATATGTATAATTTGGGACGGGGCGTTGATGTAGACAAACAAAAAGCTGAAGCTTTATACAAAGCCGCTAAAGAAGCAGGTTACGTTGATCTTCAATCGGTCACAACGTCTAACCCTGTTGTCGCTACGGCTTCACCCTCACAAGCTGTGGCAGTAAAAAACCGTCCAGCCGAGACGAGTCCTGTGGTTACGCCTGTTGCAACTCCCACACCTAGCGTCGCTACGGCCTCAACGTCACAGCTTGTAGCAGTAAAAAATCCTCCAGCTGAGACGCGCCTTACGTTTCCTTCATGGCTGAAAAGTCAGGATGAAGCCGTTTACGGTAGATTTTTAAAGGGCGCCTTGATTTACAGCCCGACTCCAGGAAACGATGTTGGGAAGATCGTTCTGCCGATATCCGCATTAGGGAATCCATTAGAGGGGACGTTTGATTTATCAAAGTGTGGGGATACAGGTAAATATTTAAGCATCTCCACAGGATACCGCCAAGGAAAGAAAGCGGAAAATGCAAGTAAAGTCGAGATATGGTTTGCCCCGCGGTTTTTGATCGAAAAGGAACTCAATACGACGGCGAAACATTTTCAAGCTATTTTCCCCGCCCAATGGAACGCAAACGCCCCCGTGGGTATTTTCTGGACATGGGGTGGTTGGGATCCGGATGATCATGACATGGATTATTTAACGAATGAAAGCATGGATAATTTATCTAAAATTGATTTATATGAGAATTGGAAAAAAAGCGCGTGCGGTGCGCAAAGCATCGGGTGCTTGTTGGACGCGGGCATGTGGGTGCATGGTTTGGGTGCGTGGCGGCGGTGGGCGAAGCGGACGCGGCATGGGGCGATAGTGCGTCGGAGCTTTTGATATTGCGATTTCATGTTTTGTTTGTGAACTGAAATAAAGCGGTGTCTATTGCGCTGTCCCGCTGGTGGGCGCGGCGCAACCATGCATGAAACATGACAACATGCAGGGCAGGAAATTTTGCACGGATGTCGCAAATTCCTCGATTGTAGACAGGCCAGATTTCAGGTAGCTTTTCCATAAGCCGAAGCGCCGCCGCATAGCCGCAAGGGTATTCGGTGAGCGGGCGGCCAAAGACAGAAGATGCTGGAGGACGCCCTCCAGGTATGCGTCTGTCGGGGCTGCCTCGTTCACATCGTATTCCGATATGTCGCGTTGCGTAGCCGTTTGTTGGCGGCGGCGGGGCGCGTGGTTGTTATCGGATTGCGGGGTCTCGTAAAGAATGGCTGCGCGTTCGTGGAATCGCCGAATACTCTCGGTTGAGGGCAAGATCTTGTCGTGATCCATATAATACCCCAGGAAATTAAAACCGCGTTTGGCCCTGCCAATATATGTCTTGAGAGGATGCAACTGAAGCTTTAAGTCCCTCATGACCTCATGGGTACGCTTAATGACTTTGCGCAAGGCGGTCTTGCTTTTTGTGAGGATGACCCAATCGTCAACATAGCGCTGGTAGAAAACGCCTTTAATTTTTTCCATGGCTTTATCTAAGGGAATCAAGGCGATAGCTCCCAGTAAAGGAGAAAGAGGGCTGCCTTTTGGCACGCCTTTTTCATGATAGTCATAAAACAACCCTCCGCATGTTTCGGTTCGCTGGCAAGCTTTGCGAACCAGGGTTAAAAGGATAGGGTGGGTAACGTAAGATTCAATGATGCCCATTAACGTATCATGGTGAATAGACGCATAATAGGATTTTATGTCGCTTCGCATCACATACTGATAGTCGGACAAAGCTTCGTATGTTTGGCGGACAGCCTTTTTAAGACCGCCATGGCCTTTGACCTGGCAGCAGGACTTCGGGATATGGTTGGCCAGCCGCTTTCCGAGAGCTTTGCAAATCAGCTTGAGGGCAACCATGTCGCGGGACGACCACAGGGAAATAGTCGCATCCTCAAACTCCAGGCGGTCGAGCGCCCCAAACTGGTACGTGCCGTCATTTAGTTGGGCGAGGATTTCCCCCTTGATATGTTCCCAATCACGGCGCAAGTTCCAGATGTCGGAATTGG
>CAYRJJ010000139.1:0-2821 GCA_964424515.1 uncultured Candidatus Finniella sp.
GCATACCAGGTATAGGCCGTTGCATTGCTACGAAGCTGGTTGCTTTTTTGCCAGAACTTGGTCTCAAGGAATATACGCCAGTTTTGTCGAAAGACTTTGAAAAAGATAATTGCTGATCTCACCCCCAAACTCCAGGGTATTCATCGAGAAGGGGTATAGCTGAAAAGAGTTATCCCCTTATTCTTAAAGCAGAGCATATCGCTCCTTCAATCCAGCTTTTTTAAGCGAGATTCCTCTATTTCATACGCTTTAAGGGTTGTAAAAACCATCTCCCTTTTGTAAGTTCTCCTTGTCAAGCAGGATGCTTTCGATAAAGTCCTTCATTATTTTCAGATGGGGGCGCTTTTTAACTCTCAATTTTTAAGGCCCTCAACTATGACGCAATATCATTTTGATTTTTCTCTCACGAGCGACGAAGAAGCCAAAGAAACTCAAAAATGGGTAGAGCAGCATAACAAGCAGGTTATTATGGCCGCCCGTACTTCAAGCCTCTCCCCTGGTTCTTTGCTGGGCGCCATTGACAGGAGAGAAGCAAAATCCAATGCTGTGTATTTATTGCGCGGTGTGGTGAGCCAGCATTTAAGGAAATCAACGGCATCAGGGCTATTGTCTTTTAAAAAAGGATTTCTCCAGGCTTTGCGGGGAGAGATGGCTGTTAAGAAAACAGCCCAGGATCCAGCCTTCATGTTACGTCATATCTTCCTAAAAACGCGCCCTGCTCCATAGCCTTTTCTCAAGTGTGTTCCCAAAGACACATTCCTTTGGTCATTTACTTTTTGTAAATATTTGAGGTTGATCACCAGTTCATTTTTGGGCTTTTATAGGAGAAGTAAGTTAATTTTTAGGATGATTTTGCATAAATACCATAAATAAAGGAGGAATAACAAATGGTTAAGGCTTTGTTCCGAACGTCCGCATTCACTGGTTTAGCGATGATCGCTATGGGAAGTATGCCAACCTATGGCGAGACCCTCACATCAGGCGCTATCGCCCCTTCCTTAAAGATTGATGGTTTTACAGCCATTAACTCTTATTTTGTCAACCAGCAACGCCGCGAAAATGGAAAAGGTGGTCCCCAGCCCCACATTGGCGTTGATGTTTCTAACTTATACTTCACCATCTTAGGGACATCTGTTAATGGCCTGGAGTATATGTATCGCGTAACCCTTGAGACCATACCCAATTCAGGGTCTATCGTTGATCAAAACTATGTTCAAATCAAATCAGCCATCGGTACGTTCCAGGTGGGTGACATTGTTGGCCCGGAAGATACCATGATTTGGGATGCGGGTAAGATTATCGGCGGTACAGGTGGTTTCGATGGCGGGTATAATAATGTCTATAACATGTCCGCTGGCGTTATGCGCGGAAATGATAACATCGGGGATACCGGAAACTCAACAAAGGTCGTTTATTACAGCCCTGAGTTAATGGGGTGGCAGGTCGGCGTCGCCTATACCCCTTCTACAGCCCACCGGGGGGCCGAGAAACTGGATAACATGGCCGGAAAAGGAATTACAAAATACCCGGGAAACCGCGGGTTGTATGAGGTATCCGGAAACCAGCCTTTTGACTTGCGCAATGTTGCTATAGGATTAACTTACCGCAAGGAAATGGGTAAGTGGAACATGACATTGAGCGGCGCTGGCATTATAGCCAAGACGTATTTCTTTAATTCAGGGGTTGCGCCAGGACGTAGCGGACGTTTTCCTTTTCAGAATACGAAAGCATACCAGTTAGGCTTTGTTATGGGATATGGCGACTTCCGTTTCGGCGGCGGTTATTTAGATAATGGAAAATCGCACCTGCCACGCGAGTCTAACTTTACTTACAGTACGAACACGGCTAACTCCGTTAACTTAACCTCCATGAATAATGGGAGCGCCGGCTATGCCTGGAATCTAGGCGCCGGGTACACCATAGGCGCCTACCAATTAGCCGCTTCCTACCAGCGGTCAAACCGGAATACGGGTGACCTTCAAAAAGCAAGCAGCGACTTTTACACAGCAACCCTTGATGTAACGCCTCTGCAAGGGTTAAAAATTTACACAGAAGTAGATTATATCCGCAGCCGGACGAATAGTACGGCTATCGCCCGGGAAAGTTCATTTCTTAAGAACGCAAATTCCGTCAATACAGGGGTCGGGAATAATGCGGGCTTGCTGGGAATCGTTGGAACAAAGATTTCGTTCTAGCCTCGCTTTATAAAAGACGCCCGCAGTTAAAAAAAGGCAGGATAATTTCCTGCCTCTTTTTATAAGGAGGCGCTTTAAAATTCGAGGTAAGCGTTCACGGGATTTTAGGGAGGGGCGGCAATGAGTTGGGAAAGCCTTAAAAAAGGGTTCTGATTTTGTAACCGACAGATCAGGAAAAGAGAGAAGATGCGCTCGATAAATTCATTGCCTCTTTGTGACCATGTAAACAAAGCTTTCTTCCGATAGACAACATACCTGCGAATCTGCCTTTCAGCTAAATTGTTGGTCGGCTCAATATCGGGGACATCAACAAACCTCCACATCATTTCAAAACTATTAATGAGATTTCGTGCTACCCGGTGGGTCTGGGGAAAATCAGGAACTTGTAAAATTCCTTCCAGACGTGATGTGCAACTTTTTTTGGTGCATTGGTTTTAACTATAGTATTTTTGTTTAATTATTTCCTACTACCACGCTCAACTTTCCTTAAGACAATGCCATCAAAGCGCGGCAACATGGTAAAAGTTACCCTAAAATACTATATTCCTGTTTAATCCCTTATTACAAAACAGCGTTCCCAAAACTTGTCAGTTACAATCGTTTTTTAGAACTTATTCCCTACGCTA
>CAYRJJ010000140.1:0-2734 GCA_964424515.1 uncultured Candidatus Finniella sp.
CTATGAAAAATTTAATAGGCTTTCTTCCTTCTTAAAAAAATGTCAGGTGGCAAGGACCTGTTCCCTGCTGGCTATGGGTTGCTGCAATTATGCGCTCAAGGGCGTTGGCTCCTCCCGCAGTGGCGGGAGGGAAGAACAGTAAAATAACTGCATCTGATGAGCGCTTCACGGAGGATTACCCTGAGGGTAATATAACGGCAGGTATAAAAAAGCTCCATCAATTATGCCCGAGCTTGGGATATTTAAGGATATTCCGCTCAATCTCGCTGGCTACCTATAGGTGCGACTATTTGGAAGGCATCTCCTCTTGAGATAGTAAGGTATTGTTCCACCAGTGAAGCTGCTTGTTTCTTTGGTGCGGCATAATGCGAGATAAAAAATTGCCCTTAAACTTGTAAAACATCACAAATGCATATATAAACCTTAAGAGTTAATTAAGTATGTCAGTTATGCTTTTTGTCAATGTTATTTTTAAGGCATATGGAATGGCTTGAATGTGGGCAGGTTTATGAAGAGATGCTCATAGGGCGCTCGGGACACGCTTGCGCCAAACAGCACGGGATAAGCTCGATGATATTAATTTAAGGACGCTTGGTGCCTATCACTGATCAATAATAAAGGAAGAAATATGGGACTATTTTCCTCCCTGAACCGTGAGCAAAAAGAAGCGATCGGACTCTTGCAAATCGGGACTTTTCTTGAATATTTTGACCTGATGCTCTATATTCATATGGCGGTTCTGCTCAATGAACTTTTCTTCCCTAAAACGGACCCCCACACGGCTTCCCTTTTAGCAGCTTTTGCGTTCTGTTCCACTTATGTTTTTAGGCCGATTGGCGCTCTGATCTTTGGCTGGCTTGGGGATAACATTGGTCGAAAATCAACCATCATTATCACAACAGTCATCATGTCTATCTCTTGCGTTATCATGGCGAACCTTCCCACTTACGCTCAAATTGGCATAACGGCAACCTGGATTATGACTCTTTGCAGAATGGCTCAAGGGATGTCATCCATGGGAGAGGTTATAGGAGCAGAAATTTATGTCGCGGAAAGCGTCCGGCGTCCAGCTTCTTATACGGCTGTTGCATTGATAAGCGTTGCCTCCACTCTGGGGGGGATGGTTGCTCTTGGGGTTGCGACTGTTGCCACATCCTATTCTCTAAATTGGCGTGCTGCCTTCTGGGTTGGTGCTATCATTGCGATTATTGGTTCAGTTGCCAGAACCCGCCTTCGGGAAACCCCTGACTTTTTAGAGATGAAAAGGCAACAAATGAGGGAAGACGTTAGAGAGTTGAGTCGTGAGGAAACGGGAAATATAGTAAATGCAACTCAGCAGAAAAATCCAGCTTGGAAAGGACACGTAACTTTTAAAACATTAATTTCCTACTTTTTTACATCTTGTGGGTGGCCTTTGTCTTTTTACTTAGCCTTTATTTATTTTAATCCTGTTCTTAAGATCAATTTTGGGTATTCTCCTGAAGACATCATAACTCATAATTTCTTTTTGGCAGTGATTTCGGTGGTTGCTTATATTTTCTGGGCGCTCCTGGGCTATCGTATCCATCCTATAAAAATTATTAAAGTTAGGGGATTTTTTGCTCTTCTCTTGATGATATCCCTACCTTTTTTGATTATGAAAAGCCCTCTCCAATTATTTTTAATACAGGCGTTGATTCTTATATTGACGTTAGGTGCTATTCCAGCAGCGGCTATCTTTATCTATCATTTGCCGATCTATCGCCGATTTACTTTTGCAAGTTTTCTTTATGCCATATCAAGGGCAGTAATGTATATTATTACGTCCTTTGGATTGGTCTATCTTGGAAGTTATTTTGGTTCCTTTGGACTATGGTTTATAACGTTACCCATAACGTTCGCTTACCTTTATGGCACCTACCACTTTGAAGGTTTGGAGCGCAAACTGGGGATCTATCCGAATCTCTCTGTAGAGAGCTAATGGGATTCAATAATAGTCATTATGCCTGACTTGTTTTTTGAGAAACAAGGGGGGTTTGAACGAAGTCAGACAAATGCCAATGCCTTATGGCTTGAGCAATGGATTTAACCTCAGTTTCTTCAAAAATATCAGTACGCTGACTAATGTACGTGTTGAGAATACAGGATGTAACCTTTCTCTGGTCAACCTTGATGACCTTCCTTAAAAAAATATCCCCTGTTGGGACTCCATAATGCAAACACATCCTTGATACAATGAGAGTTGGTTCTCAGCAGTAATTTTTACTCCCGCAACGATATCCCCTTCCTTATAAAAAGGAGCCATTAAGTCATCCTGAAGTTTTAAGACATTAAAGGATGGATTTATTGTCAAAGCATTAATTTCATTTTGAATAAGAACCGTATCATCGGTGAAGACGCAAGTTCTCCAATTCCAGAGCTTCCGGTTTTTTGCCATTAAATATGAAGTCAAAGCTCGTTTCGTAAGTATCATTTCCGAGTATTTGGATGAATAGGCTGGAAAAAAGATTAGAAAACAGGCGGGCCTTTGAAGGGGTGAGATCCCGCTCGGCGGATTCAAATGATTTTAGGGTACTGGCGCTCATTCCTGTCAACTCTTCAAACTGAAGCCTTGTAAGCTTCACCTTGTGCCGTAAATTACGGATTCTGTCGCCCCGTTCTATTGATACTGGTTTTTTTGCCATATAAAACTCTCTTTGATTTTTTGAGACATCTAACTAAAGAACGCTAAAAATTTTGTGAGCCACGTTTCAAG
>CAYRJJ010000141.1:0-2682 GCA_964424515.1 uncultured Candidatus Finniella sp.
GGAAACGAAGGGGCATCTCTGGTATATTCATTATCCCCTTGTTGGCCGGGAGGGAGAATCCCTTATTGTTGCCACAACCCGGCCTGAAACCCTTCTTGGAGATGTCGCGGGTGCGGTTCATCCGGAAGATGAACGTTATAAAAGTCTCATCGGGAAACATGTCCATTTGCCCCTAACAGACCGGACTATTCCTATTGTGGGGGATGCTTATTGTGACCCGGAAAAAGGGAGCGGCGTGGTTAAAATCACCCCGGCCCATGACTTTAATGACTTTGAGGTTGGCCGCCGCCACAACCTCCCCCTGATCAACATTCTGGACAAAAGCGCCCGCATGAACGAGGCTGTGCCTTTGGTCTATCAAGGGTTGAACGTTGAAAAAGCGCGCAGCCAGGTTGTTGCTGATCTGGAAGCCGCCGGACTTTTAGAGAAAACTGAACCGACTATTCACGCGGTTCCTTATGGAGAAAAATCCGGCGTTCAGATCCAGCCCTGGTTAACGGATCAATGGTTTGTTGATGCAAAGACGCTGGCCATTCCAGCCATCAAAGCCGTGGAAGAGGGGCGCACGCGCTTCTTCCCCGAACACAGCGCGGCCACTTACTTTGAATGGCTGCGCACGATTCAGCCGTGGTGCATCTCCCGTCAAATCTGGTGGGGACATCAAGTTCCGGCGTGGTATGGGCCGGATGGGCATGCTTTTGTGGAGGAAACGGAAGAACAGGCCCGTGTTGAAGCGGTTTCTTACTATGGGGAAGCCGTCAAATTAACGCGCGATACCGATGTCCTGGATACCTGGTTTTCCTCTGCCCTTTGGCCATTTTCAACGCTGGGGTGGCCACAACCAACGGTTGACCTGGCGCGTTATTATCCAACGGATGTCCTGGATACCGGCTTTGATATTATATTCTTCTGGGTTGCCCGGATGATGATGATGGGGCTGCATTTTACAAAAGAAGTGCCTTTCAGGACAGTTTATATCCATGGCATGATCCGGGATGAAAAAGGCGCCAAGATGTCGAAGACAAAAGGGAACGTTATTGACCCCTTAACCTATATGGATAAATTCGGGACGGATGCCTTGCGCTATACCCTGTCTGCCCTTGCTGTGCCCGGGCGGGATTTAAAGCTCGGCGAATCCCGCATTGAAAGCGGGCGTAATTTCATGACCAAAATCTGGAATGCCGCCCGTTTCTTGCAAATGAACGCATGCTCCTATGATGAAGGCTTTGACCCAAAAACCTGCCAGCATACGGTCAACCGGTGGGTGGTCGGGCACATCACCCAACTCACAAGTCAAGTCACCGATGCGCTCGGGTCTTACCGGTTTGATGAGGCAGTGAACTGCATTTATCAATTCGTGTGGGGAACCTATTGTGATTATTACCTGGAATTTCTCAAACCCGTTTTCAAGGATGATTCTTTAGCGCCTGAAGCCCGCCAAACAGCGGCGTGGGCTTTTGTTCAAATCTTGAAAATTGCCCACCCTTTCATTCCTTTTATTACCGAAGTTCTTTGGAAAGAATTTACGCATGCCAGCCAGGGATTGCTGATCAACCAGCCGTGGCCTGACCCTCACGCCGGCGTGATTGATACTGCGGATGCCAAAGAAATGGACTGGATTGTTCACGTTATTGATGGCATCCGGTCACGCCGGGCGGAATTCAATGTTCCGCCGGGGTCGCCTCTCCCTATGCTGGTTTATGAGGCAACCCCGGAGATTCAAGAGCGCATCAACCGTCATGAGGCGATTCTCACGCGCCTGGGACGTATTGGATCCATCCAGGTTTTTTCTGAAAAAGCGCCCATGATCAAAGGAGCGGCTCAGTTCATTGCGGAACGCGCCTCTATCGTTTTGCCATTGGGGGAGACTATTGATGTCGCCGCTGAAATGAAGCGTTTTCAACAAGAAGTTGCCAAATTAGATGCAGAGATTGAGAGTTGTCAAAAGCGTCTCTCCAATGCTGACTTTATGGAAAAAGCCAAGCCCGAAATTATCGAAGAAATGCAAGGCCGACTTGACTCTTGCGGGATGCGGAAAGGTAAAATCGAAGAGGCCCTCATGCGTTTGAAAGGCTAACATTAAGCGTGTATGCGGCTGAATCTATGGAGAAATATCCTCTTTAAGATGGTGTTTGGAAAGTAAAATGTATGATAAATCAAGAGACAAATTTCAATAAAAGAAAGGAATTTGTCTGCCATGGTATATCGCAGCGATTTAACAGACAAGGAATGGTTGCTTATCAAGGAGTATTTTGAACGGAAAAGAACATTTGGGAGACCTTTAACCCATGAGCGTCGTAGCATTGTCGATGCGATATTGTACGTAACAAAATCCGGGCGCCAATGGCGTATGCTGCCAAAAGACTTTCCGCCATGGCAAACGGTTTATGATTATTTTAAGCAATGGTGTGTAGCAGGAACCTTATATCTTTAGAAAACGCTATAAAGAGGATTGAGAAGAGCGATTTGTAGGAACCTTGAATTCAGTTTCGTGCCCAGAATAAGCGCTCTTCTCTTTTAGGTGTTTTGCCTTGAACAAATTGCATCAGGTACCTTTCGTAGTCTGCAACAATAAGACAAAGGAAAATAGAGACATCTAACTAAAGAACGCTAAGTATGATATAAGTGAGGTGGAAGGCTATTTTTTGTTGGGAGGTTTTTAATGCTCAAATGTAAAAAATG
>CAYRJJ010000142.1:0-2654 GCA_964424515.1 uncultured Candidatus Finniella sp.
ATTTTTGAGCCATCTGCGGCGTGATTTTTGCGCTTCCGGTACGCGCGTAGGCTAAACTATGCTTTGCGTTCCGGTTCTCGAACTCACTTGGGCCTGACTCAAAAATTTCTCGCATAAATGGTAAGTTTATTATTTCTAGACTCCTGGGGCGTGTCATCAATTGAAGGATTTTGTGGTGAAGATGGTGGGTTTCGAGAACCGTATCGCAGAATACAAAGACGTATTTGAGAAACGGAAGCCCGGAAAACCGCCATTTGCAGACCAAAAGATGATCATTGATGATACGTCCTAAAAGAGTGTATATTTTGGGCTTTAATTCATAACACAAGCTATAGGGCTTGCCTTAAAGCCTTCTTAATCCCTCCTTAATTTTTTTCCGGTAAGGTTTATGGATATCAATAAATCGTCTATTGAGTCCAAAGTTCATGGATTTTAAGGAAGGAAAGGAGATTGTTGCCTATGCAACAAAATCACAGGCATTCCGTGCCGGGCATCTGCTCATTGTACCCTGAAGTTTTGAGAGAACCGTTTCATGACGTTGGCTCTTACCTAACCACACTTTTCCAACAATTCCCCAAAGGCTCCTCAGCATCTAGAAGCGTAAAGGAATCTTTAGCGGTTTTAAAAAAAATTGATGCGACGCTGAAAGCGGTAGCAAAAAATAATGACGATTTGGAAGAACTAAAACACCAATTTTCCCATAATTTAAAAAAAATCAAGTCTTATTTGGCAGAGCATACGGATGACCAATTTTTTGAATTAAAAAGCATCTTTTACAAGTTGGAGAATAGTTTGCAAGACCAGTCTATTCTAGAGATAGGCTCACCCATGAAGAGTACGGGAACTCAATACTTGCATTCTATGGGATTTGATCAAATTGTCCATATGATCAATGCAGCGTCTGTGCACGAACCGGAGTGGATGTCCCGGACAGGAACTTTATTAGTTTTAGATAATAACCCGAATACCTCCCAAGCATTGATGCGCCGTTTGACGCGGGAAGGCCATACGGTTTTAAATGCGGAAGATGAAGATCAAGCTTTTGCGTATTTGCAGTCTCATGCGATTGAAACCATGTTAATTGACTATTTAGTGTTTAAAGATACGCTGTATGATTTTTTGAAGAAAATCGAGAAAAACCCCCATATCGGGTATGTTCCTGTTATTGTGATTGGCGCCCCAGAAAGGGCGGAAGTCTTGCAGCAAATTACGGAGTCCGGTGTTGGGGATTATCTGGCGAAGCCCGTCAATCCAGCCTTGTTAAAAATGCGCGTTCATGCGGTCCTAGAAAAGAAGTACGCCTTTGAGCAACGGGTAAAACGGTCGCAAGAAATGCAACGCACCCGCCGCGAGCTTGAAGCTGCGATTCAAAATTTGCCAGATGGGTTTGCGATTTTTGATCAAGATAACCGCTTGGTTATGCACAACGATAAGTTATTTGACTTTTATCCACACTTGAAAAACCGGGAAGAAATGCTTCGCGGAGGTTTAACATTTGAGAAGCTTCTTGAAGCCAATTTTGCTGCTGGCATTTATCTATTTGACGATACTCAAAAAGTTACAAGCCATCAGTGGATAGAAGAGAAAAAGGCAAATTTCTTGCTGCCAGCCAGCCAATGGGAAGAATCCTTAACAAGCGGGCTTGTTCTGGGAATCACCACCTACCGTACGCCGGATGGCGGCGGCGCTCTGGTTGCCAAAGATATTTCAAAAGATAAAGCCCAGCATCAGGATTTGACCTTCCTGGCTTATCATGATTCGCTAACCGGTCTGCCAAACCGCAAAGCTTTCCATCAAAAATTAACCCAGTCTATTTTCACGATGCAAGAGTCGGGAAAAGGGCTTCTTGCTGTTTTATTTCTTGACCTTGACGGGTTTAAGGTCATTAATGACTCCTGGGGCCATGAAATGGGGGACTGGTTATTAAATCAGGTGGGCCAGCGGTTGCGGCGGTGCATCCGGGGTGATGATATGCTTGCGCGTTTCGGGGGGGATGAGTTTTGCATTATTCTGAATCACGGCTCGAAGCGCGCCAAAGTTAAAATGGTAGCGGCGCGTATCCTAAAATCGATCTCTGAGCCTTATATCCGTAATGGCGCTGTAATGAATATTGGCGTCAGCATCGGGATTGGCGTGTATTCTCTTGGAATAGAAGATAGCGAATCCTTACTGAAGGAGGCGGATGCCGCTATGTATGCGGTGAAACAAGCGGGAAAAGGAAAATTTCGTTTTTATGACGAAATCAGGGAAGAGAAAGTCTCAGGATAGATAAAATTAACTCAGGTATCAAGAAGGCATGTGATGAGGTTATGGCGGATATTGCGCGAAACTTGTCTGTTGAAAAATTGCTGTTGCGGTTAGCTCGGAGGAGCTGTGAAACTCCTCCTGCTCTTCACCTTGAGTTTTAAGGTAAAATAATGCATTTCACGGGATCTCCATCTCCAAGATGAGGGGAGACAAATAAACCCTGGGGGATACCATTTGAAAGCGCTACATCTGTAAATCCATCAGGCCTAAGGAATGTATGCCCCGGGGTGACGGACAAGACTTCAATGCCACCCACAACGGAATCAAGATCACTATCATTTATCAAAAGTAAACTAGTGTTTTGTCATTTTTTAATTTGAGGATATACTGACTTTAGCTTACGCCTT
>CAYRJJ010000143.1:0-2651 GCA_964424515.1 uncultured Candidatus Finniella sp.
GGTTCCTTGAACATTATCAAACTTTCTTCTTCTCTCTGGGACTGTTAGCGTTGGGGGGTGGGGCGGCGCTGTTCATATGCCGGATGGTTAAAGCCCGTGGTCTTGCGGCAAGAGGAAATCAAAACTGACGGACTCAGAAAAACTTTGACTTCCCTGCAACTCCATTGTATTTTACGGACGTAAGCTGGAGATTAACGGTCAATGAGGCTGAACATCTCCACCTTTAAGAAGTGTTACGAATGGTTCGTAACATAGACGTGACGTACAGGAAGTACGAAGTTCCCATACGCCACTACCACAACCAAACAGATAAGGTTTGATCATGGTTGCAAACAACATATCCCACAAAGTGGGTCTCTTCAAGATAATCCTACAACGGCCGGAAGGCCGGAAATTTACGAACTTCCTTCATATTGATTGAGGGAGGGCGGGATTTTCCTGCCTTCTCTCTATTATTGTGTGATGAACAAAGGAGCAGTATGCCTGTGCTCTAGAGGGCTTTTAAGTTCTCTCCTTTCCTCAACAGTCACACATGAATATGGCAAAACTCTTTTTATGACCTTGTAGGCGGGGTGTTAAGGAAAGGCCATTTTGGGGCCAAGTGAAGTGCCTAATGAGTTTTTGTGTGAGGAAACTGAGGGTTTTCCTATGGTTTTATTTTACTGATTCATCAAAACCAGACAGAAAATATGACCTTAAGTGCCGACACCTACCATTCAAGGAACATATATAAATCAAAAAGTTATAGATAAAAAAATGAAACTTGGCCCCAAAACGGCCCTTCCTTAACACCCCGCCTTGTACGCCTGCGGTATGCAACGGCGATATGCGGCAATTTGCGCCACTGATGGATGCTGCAAGAAGGGTGGATATAGATAAAAATACAGGTTTAAAATAACCGCAGGGAACCAAAAGCATGTCTAGCCTCAAACGACACCTTACGGAGTTTAGCTCCGTATATATTACCCAAGCTATTTTTACCGGATGCTTTTATGGTATCCGAGCTATTTTTATTCTTTATGCCATCAATCAATTTTCTTTGGATGAAGCTCAAGCCATCAGCCTTTTTGCTACGTTTATGGCCTTGTGTTATGGAACCTCTCTCATTGGTGGATATATTGCGGACAACGGTTTGGGAGTTAAAAACACTATTATAGTGGGAAGCGCTTATAGTTCCCTGGGGCTTATCTGGATTTTATTCCCCTCACAAGATTTATGTTTTCTTGGTCTGGCTTTGGTCAGCTTAGGTTCAGGGTTCATTAAACCAAACCTCTTGACAGCGGCAGGGCTATTTTTTGAAGATCCGAAAGATCCCAGAAAAGATAAGGTTTATTCCTTGCTTTATATAGCCACGAATTTAGGGAGCCTCATTTTTCCGATTGCCTGTGGCTTCATTGGGAAAACTTATGGGTGGCAGTATGGAATAGGGTTGATTTCTGCTGTGCTGACCGTGGCAACTTATTTCGTTTACAAAAAGATGCAATTTCACCCGTCTTATAAGGAAATACGGAGCATTTCTAAGTGGAAACTATTTGGAGGCAACCTGTCCCTGGTTACCCTTCTCTATTGTCTGTTTAAATACCAGGAATCGTTTCATAGTTTGATGGGAGGCATTATATGCGCAAGCATTGCCTACCTTGGCAGGATTTTTTATCAATGCAACTCACAAGAAAGAAAAGATGTCTTAACCATTATGGCTTACGTTCTTCTATTCACTCTTTTTTGTACTCTTTACGAGCAAGCGGGAAGTTCCTTGATGTTATTCTATGAAAGGTCTGTTGACCGACAAGTAATGGGATCTGTTATCCCCTCTTCCGCTTTTTTGTCGCTTGACCCTCTGTTTGTTTTAATTTGTGGCCCCGCCTTACTATTCTTATCTGCGAGATACCTGGAAAAAACAAAACCAATGAATGGATTTGTCAAAATAGGAAGTGGCTTTTTATGCGTCGCTGCCAGTTTTGGGATTTTAGCTCTCAGTACCCAGGTTAAGGGTGCGTCTATTCCCCTTATATGGATTGTCGGGGCATTTTTTATTCAAACCATTGGTGAACTCTGGATTGCGCCCGTAAGTTTTTCAAAGATATCCCACCATGCGCCTCCCCGCTTTAAAAGCGTCCTGATGAGTTTTTGGCAGATGGCAATTGCGTATGGGCATTATTTAGCAGGGTTGGTTGCTCAGTTTTCTATCAATAATGTCGCATCTTTGTCATCTGGTAATTCTTTTGACGAATACCGTACTTTCTTTGTCCGCCTTGCTCTATTCCCATTGTGCGTTAGTTTAACGCTCCTTGCGTATCAAGGAATTAAGTATAATACAATTAAAAATAAAGGAGTCTTTTTATAAAGACTTTATTTTTTAAAGAAAAACAACTAAAAAAGGATGTTACCATGAGACGCAAAACAATAAAATTTCAACCAACAAGAACTTGGTTCTATAATTAATTCCAGTTATCGGTATAGCCAGGATAACCCCTAGCAGCAAAGGAGATGTTAAATCTTTCTCTTGCCAGCTTACTTTTGTTGGGCTATCTATCGGAGAATATCCGCCATAACTTAGGCCGTACAAAGGAGATTGCTGCAGAAAGCGCTAGTTAGCCACATTGCTAATTCCTTTCGCTTATGGTTTAAAGATGATACTTGGAACATGCTTT
>CAYRJJ010000144.1:0-2611 GCA_964424515.1 uncultured Candidatus Finniella sp.
GCCCTTCAAAATCATAACTTTTAGGAAAATCTCTCAAAAATGAGGGGTAGTGAGGAAAAATCAATTGATGGTATGATAGGGGAATAGATAGAGTCTCAACGGAAAGCTTCTTTTTAATTCTGTCGTCTATTAAAGATCAGCGATTCCCGCTGAAAAATAGGATAATTATTTGATAATAAATAGTTTTATTAAAATATATCTGCGAAAGTCCCCCTTTATATTATTGATTTTATATGAATATTTTTTCCAATAAATAACAAGGAGATAAGTCATTTTACGCAGATATCTTTGAAAGAAAATGTTTTAAAACAATAACTTATATGTTTTTCTCGCGGGAATCGATGATTAAAAACGCCAAAGATTGCATTTCCCGGCGAAGACGGGTACATACATAAGTATATATCCTGCTTTATTTTGTTTACCTTTTCTTAAGGAGTGATGATGCTGCAAATGGCAGAGATTAAAAAATCGCGCCTCTCCGAACCTTCCTTGCCCTCACCTCTGACAGGTGACTCCGCCTTGTGGGCCGTTGGCTGGATGCACTTCTTCTGGAGCACAGGCACCATAATGGTTGCAGGGCTGTTGCCAACTTTTTTAACCGAAGTCCTTCACGCTTCCCATACCAGGGTTGGCATTTTGGAAGGCGTCGCCATTGCGCTCATGTTTGCATCCAAAATTGTGTCCGGCGTACTCAGTGATGTTTTGAGAACCCGCAAACCCATGATCGTGGTTGGCAGTCTTTTCACCATCCTGGTTAAATTCATATTTGCCGCCGCCACCAGCTTTAATTTCGTCTTTTTTGCAAAATGCATTGATCGCTTAAGCAAGGGAATCCGGTCTTCTCCTACGGATGCTCTCATTGCTGATTTATCCACCAGTCAAACCCACGGTAGAAGCTATGGTATTCGTCAAACGCTTTATCCTCTAGGCGTCGTATTCGGGTCTTTGCTAGCCACAGGTTTGATGATGGTAACAAACAACAATTACCGTACGGTTTTTTTGTTGGCAACGATTCCTGGGATTGTCGCATTGTTCATCTTGCTTGTCTTGATTCGTCAACCTAAAATTCAGCATGAAATTCCGAAACGGACCCTTCGATGGAATATCAAGGACGTTAAGTTTCTTTCCTATCGGTTCTGGCTGCTATTGGGCGTCACAACGATTCTCATGCTTGCCCGGTTTAGTGAAGCCTTTCTAAATTTGCAAGCCAAGTCTGTGGGTTGGAAAATCGCCATGTTGCCTTTGCTCTTTGTTGCCTATGAACTGGTTCATGCTGTTGTGGCGTACCCCATGGGCCGGCTGGCGGACAAAGTAAGCCGCAAGAAACTTCTATGGGCAGGGATGGGCGTTTTGATCATTGCGGATTTTATTTTGATCGGAGCAACCACCTGGCGGGGATCCCTGTTGGGGGTGATGGCCGTAGGACTTCATATGGGAATGACGCAAGGATTGTTATCCGCAATGATTGCGGATGAAGCTCCTGCCGATTTGCGGGGAACAGCCTTTGCCCTCTATTATTTTTGCATTGGCGGGTCGGTTATGACCGGGAATATGATTGCGGGACATTTATCCGATACATTTGGCATACAAGGGTGCTTTTATGGCGGCGCGGGTTTTACAACCTTAGCTGCCATAGCCCTCTTTTTTGTCATCCGGTATACCCCTGCTGGCCAAAAATAATGAAATCGACGCATGACATTATAGGGGAAGCCGTACAGGGTTTACGCGCCCTGGCGACAAATCCCCAGCGAGAAGCGCGTCTTTTGATAGCCCATGTCTTAACGACTTCCTACGAAGATGTTTTTTTTGCGGATGACCGCCTTCTCACGGAAGAAGAAGAACGCACCTTTAATACACTGCTCCAACGCCGCTTGAACCATGAACCGATATCTAAAATTATGGAATATCGGGAATTCTGGAGCCTTCCTTTTCGCGTTACGGCAAACACCCTGGATCCCCGGCCAGATAGTGAAATAATGATTGAATCTGTTTTAGCTTCCTGCACAGATAAAGCTCAACATTTGCGCATTCTGGACCTTGGAACGGGGACAGGATGCCTTTTGTTAAGCTTGCTTCATGAATACCCGAATGCCTGGGGGGTGGGCGTTGACCGCAGCGAAGCCGCAAGCTCTATTGCGCAAGAAAATGCTATCCGCCTTGGCTTGGAAAATCGATGCGCCTTCATCGTTGGTCATTGGGGGGAGGCGCTTGCCAGCCCTTTTGACATTATCGTGAGCAACCCGCCCTATATAGGCCGCAACGAGGCTCTTCCCCCTGAAGTCGCTTATGATCCTGAAATAGCCCTGTTCGCAGGAGAAGACGGCTTGAGCTGCTACCAAGCTCTGGCGGATCAAATCCCAAGACTTACCACACCCGGGTCTAAAATATTTTTGGAAATGGGAGACGGGCAAGTTGACGCCATCAATACCATTTTTTCTTTTGCTTTTCACATTCGCGTAGCCCAGGATTTGAATAAGAAAGAGAGATGTTTTATTTTTTGCGCTCATCCTGTACCTGTTGATTGATTACACTAGTGTTTTGTCATTTTTTAATTTAAGGATATACTGACTTTAGCTTACGCCTTGCATCGCCGATGGTAAATTGCCAGTCA
>CAYRJJ010000145.1:0-2603 GCA_964424515.1 uncultured Candidatus Finniella sp.
AGCTTTGTAAGAGCTATGCAGGGAAAATCTTTTGTTCATATGGCATGGCAGGCTTGCCAGCAGGAGAATGACCTTATTGTCATGAGTACGGGAGATATGGAAAACTCCTCTTTCTTTATTGCGACGCCCGATCTGAATCTCGGTGCGCTCCGGCAAGAGTGGTGCATGCGTTATTGCAAAGCCAACAAAATGCACATCGTAACGCAGTGAAGAAGCAACGGGCGGCAGGGTTATACAAGCTGCATTAAAGAGGCATTGAACGGGATAGTCAAAATTATCTATCCCCTTCTCAAACTCACGGAAAACCCACTGTCAAGATAGGTAGCAGACCAGCCAGATCATAACAAGCGTTTAAGGATGCGGCAAATGGATGCTTGAAAGGGGAAGCTTTGACCATGGATTGCATCCATCACGCCTGATGTGTGCTACTCCCTAAAAAACAACAAGCCATAACGAATGATTTATGGTATGCTTCTCTGTAGGAGATTGAACAGAAATATTATGTTAAAACAGCAAGTTATGAGTAAACAGCATGGAACAAATTGATCCGAGAATCGACATCGCCTTCAAAAAAATCTTCGGTGTGGAAGAAAACAAGGACTTGCTGATTGAGCTTGTCAACTCCATTGTTGGAGAAGAAGACCAGGTCAAGGACGTAACCCTGTTGAATCCTTATAATCCGAAAAACTTCCGCCAGGACAAATTGTCCATTCTGGATATCAAGGCGGAAGGAAAAGACGGTAAAAGGTACAATATTGAAATTCAAATCAGTGATGAGGCGGACTACGACAAAAGGGCGTTGTACTATTGGGCGAAACTCTTTACGGAACAGTTGAAGGCCACAGAGGACTATGCTTGTCTCTCCAAAGCTATCGGCATCCACATCCTCAATTTTACGTCCATTCCAGAGGCCGCCAAGTACCACAATGTGTTCCACATCACCGAGAAAGAGGATGGGTTTGCCTATTTCAAGGATCTGGAGCTTCATACCATCGAGTTAAAGAAGTTTTCAAAAGGCACAAAAGAAGGGCTTGATGAAATAGTCGCCAAAGTTAAAAATGCCCTGGATATATGGGCTGCTTTCCTCACGCGCCGTGATTTGCTGAATAAGGACAACCTGCCTGAGAAACTGAATAACCCAGCTTTAAGGAAAGCCATCCATGTGCTGGAAGTGATGAGTTTTGACGCTGTGGAGCGGGAAGCTTATGAGTCGCACCTCAAGTGGTTAAGGATAGAAGCCAACACCCTTCGGAAATATGAACTTATTACCATTGATAAAAATTCACGGGAAATCGCCCAGCGACTAATCATTGACGGGATGCCTTTGGAAAAAATTTCCAGGATGACTAAATTGAGCATTGAGATTGTTGAGGAATTAGCTGCAGGAATTGCCGTGGAGTCATGAGTGTAAAATGAGTTTCAGGAGACCAAAAGATGAGTTTGCATCCTCTTCTGAAAAGATAGAGGGCGGTTCTGGCAAGGCATGGAAATTTGCCCGTCGGATGATTGTGGATGGAATAATGCCTCTGGAAACAATTTCCAGGCTGACCGGATTAGACATAGCGTCCGTCCAGGAACTAGCCGCAAGGATTGCCAGCAATTCAGATAGAGATGCGTGATCAGCGTTTGCCGGTGTAACCTTCCCGAATAATTAATAAATCGTGCATGTCTAACTGAATGCCATTGGGGGATGCAACCCTGGCCTTTCCGTTATTGTTCTGGATTCGTCAGTCGTTACACTCTTCCAACCCGTGAACATGTCAAATACCGGAATGGGATATCAGGTATCGGAATGGCGCATAATCATTCTTTTTCAAATAGTTAACATCAACCTTCCCTTGTAAAATTCTCCAATTAAGGGTATAATTAACCTAAAATTATACAATAGTTTTCTGTTGAATAAATGGCTGATTCCCTTCTTGATTCTTTCTCTGCGGACAAGCTGGCTGAAAACCTTTTGCGGCAGTTCGTGTTTTATGAGCCGACGCCAAAGCAAAAGGCTTTCCATGGCGCAGGGCTGCATGCAGGGGAGCGCCTGTTTCTAGGCGGCAACCGGACAGGCAAAACCAACGCCGTCTGTATGGAGATGGCCATGCACCTGACAGGAACCTATCCCGCCTGGTGGGAAGGATACCGCTTCAGCCGCCCCATCAACGCCATTTCCGCCTCCATCAGCTTCAAAGATACCCGCGATATTTTGCAAAAGAAGCTTTTTGTCGGCGATACGGACGGCTCCATGCCGCCCATCCTGCATGAGAGCTACATTCTCGGTAAAACCCACACCACCATTGCCGGCGCATGGGATACGGTGCAGATTCTTCATAGCTCAGGGGGCGTCTCTGAACTCAGGTTTAAAGCCTTTCAGCAAGGGGAGTCTTCTTTCCAGGGCGTCAAGGCTGATTTTATCCACCTGGATGAGGTGCCGAACTTCAAAGTGTATCAGGAAGCCTTGATACGCACGACCGCCTTCGATTCGGAGAAAACCTTTCTGGCGGTCTCCATGTGGCCTGAGCGGGGCAAGGATGAGTTGATTTCCCATTTCATTGACCATGCCCCCGAGGGGGAGGCCAGAGAGGGGCGTTTCTACATCATGGCGTCCTGGG
>CAYRJJ010000146.1:0-2472 GCA_964424515.1 uncultured Candidatus Finniella sp.
GGCTTCTGGCAACATGGGCAAGCAGCGCAAATTGAATGCCTTTCGTGTTACAGGCCTTGATAACGCCTTCAAACCAGTCTTTGTAGAGCATGCCCTCCAATTCCGCATGAATCGTTAAGACATTGAGCCTATCCGGTTGGAGAAGACTTATATAATAGTCAACCAGGCTCTCTAAAGGATGTTCAGGACGACCGAGTAATTCATCTAATGTTGGTAAGGTTGTGGGAATCTGGAGGGTTCGAAATACGTGGCCTTGCGTTTTTGGGAAGAAGGGGGTTTGTCCGCGGCAATCACTGCCATACAAAAATCCTGCTTCATCATAAGCCTGGAGACTAGAGCGGTTTGCTTGCCAGCCAGCAGCGCCTGCGGTGATCGCTTCGTCCCCAAAAATATCCCGGAAAATTGCGCGGGCGCGATTAAGTTCATCCCGCACCTCCTGCAAGGTCATATTCGCTAAACCGTCTTGCCAGCGAATGTGATCATAGCAATGAATACCCACCTCATGCCCCTTATCTAACGCTTGGCGCATGATGGCCCCGTGGCGCTTTCCAATGGGGGGACCAGGCCACAAAAGGCCATTCAGAAGCGTACTCCATCCATAGATTTTCAAGACAGAAGTCCGGCTAATTTTTTTTAAGAACCCGGGGCGAAAAATGCGCCGAATGGCGCGTCCGGTATTATCGGGGCCTAACGAAAACAGGAACGTTGCGGGAATATCATATTTATCCAGGATCTCCAATAACCCCGGAACCCCCGACCGCGTTCCCCGTTCTGTGTCTACATCAATTTTAAGAGCAAGTTGCACAGGTTTTTCTCAATGTTTTTCCGGCGTATTTTTTATGCCTATGGGAGCGATTGGCATCCTGGCCGCGTCTATTGCGCACCCGCCCGCTGGTTCAAGCTGCCTCCTGGTCATTTAATGGTAAGGCCGGTTTCGTGAGGTGATAGTCCAATGTTTTTTTCAACGCTTCCCGCAAACCAACGGTCGGGAACCATCCCAAATAGGTTTGCGCATTCTGAATGGAAGGAACCCGATAAAGGGTATCTTGATAGTGAACGCCATAATGGCTATGGGAATCCACAGGGATGATACGCACTTTTTCCGCAATTTCTTTATAGCCAGGATAACTTTTAATAAGCTCAATCAATAAGGTAACTAAATCTTGGATAGATATGTCATTCTTCGGGTTACCCAAGTTAAAGATACGCCCTGTTGCGCAGCCATCTTTGTTTTCAATAATTCTAAGCAAGGCTGCGATGCCATCATCAATGCAGGTAAAGGTACGGCGCTGTTGCCCCCCATCAACCAGCTTAACCTCGCCCTTATGCAGAATATCCCAAATAAATTGAGTTACAGCGCGGGAGGATCCTTCCTTGGAGGAATAGATATTGTCAAGCTTGGGTCCCACCCAGTTAAAGGGACGAAAAAGAGTATAATTCAAACCGTCACGGATGCCATAGGCATAAATCACCCGATCCAGCAATTGCTTGGAACAGGAGTAAATCCAGCGTTGCTTGTGAATGGGGCCTAAGACAAGGTTAGAAGTTTCTTCATCAAAAACAGAATCTTGCGACATGCCATATACTTCAGATGTTGAAGGGAAAATCACCCGTTTTTTATAGTGGGCGCATTTACGGACAATTTCCAGGTTGGCCTCAAAGTCTAGCTCAAAAACACGTAAAGGATCCTGAACATAAATTGCGGGCGTTGCAATGGCAACCAGAGGCAGGATGACGTCACACTTCTTGATGTGATATTCAATCCACTCTTTATTGATGGTGATATCGCCTTCTACAAAATGGAACCGCGGATGCTCCAGGAAACCTTCTAATTTATCCGCCCCCATGTCCATACCATATACTTGCCAGGTTTTTTCTTTCAAAATGGCTTCCGTTAAAGCGCTGCCAATAAATCCATTCACTCCCAGTACCAAAACCTTTAACGACATAAAATTTAATCCCTTGCTGATCAATAAAGATACCTTGTTTCTACCGGATTTTTGCACCCATTGCTAGGGTTATGACGAGAACAGTTCTCAATTGAATATTGAAATTGAAGAAAAATTGAACTTTATGTAGAAAAGAATGCTCTTATCCATTGAACCCATTGAGAATTATAACCCCATTCTGAAATCTTAAACCACTTGAAGTTTCCTGAAACCATATCTGGTCTTATCACCCATCAGTTTTGACGAGAAGAAGATAATATGATAGAAGAATCCTGAACCAACTCACAAGAAAGGAGGAAGAGATGTCAGGATTTAAAGGGATTGTGGAAGCCATTGCCAGAGATTTAGAGGAACGGCTGCCAAGGCAAAGAGCAACGCAAAGACGCAAGTTGAGCGAATTGGTTGGGGGTATGTTGATCTGTCAAACACCCAATTTGATGGAATTATCTAATGTGCTGGATAGGCCAACGGAAAGCCCTGAAGCGCGTTATAATTACGTGGAAAGATTTTGAAAAATCCGCTG
>CAYRJJ010000147.1:0-2450 GCA_964424515.1 uncultured Candidatus Finniella sp.
TAGCCATTCAGGTGCTGGGCTATGACACGAACCGCTCCCTCGGCATCAAGGATAAAATTGCTGATAGCCTCGTTGAACGGGCAAAAAATAATCCGTTACAGGAAGGCCAGTTTATGAAACATTATCTCATGACTGACAGGCATAGTGGCCAGGAAATCAAGCACCTTCAAATGATCCAGATTGAATTGCCCCGCGCACGGCATAATGTTTTCCCTCCCAAAAAAGACTTTAATTTAACGGACTGGTGGCTGAGTATTTTTAAATTCGCCCCCAACTACACGCATGAGGTGATAGCTGATTTTGAGAAGCAGGGCATTGTGATGCCGTCCGTGATTGCGCAAGCCCTTGAGCGGCTGTATTTCCCGAAATGGAACCCTCGGGAAATCCACGAATATAAAACCGACACCATCGAGAAGGAAAAATATGCGGTTGAGTTCGCTTCTGAAAGGGCAGAGGGCAAAGCAGAGGGTGAACAAATCGGCTTAGAAAAGGGAGAGCAGATTGGCTTGGAAAAGGGCGAGCATATCTGGGGCGATAAGAAAGCTCGAGAAGTCGCCAAGCGGATGATCATTGATGGAATGCCCTTGCAAAAAATCTCACAGTTGACAGAATTGAGTATAGAGGCCATCCAGGTACTAGCTGCAGAGGTTGAAGTGAATCTTGATGAGGATGCCTGAGTTTTTAAATACAACCGATTTTGACCTACCGACCAGACTGCTAACTGTACACGTTCACGGGTATTTTTAAGAGGGAGTAGCAATGAGGTGGAAGAGTTTTAAGAATGAGTTCTGATTTTGTAAGCGACAGGTGAGGAAAAGAGAGAAAATCCGCTCAATAAATTCGTTTCCTCTTTGTGACCACGTAAACAAAGACTTCTTCCGATAGACAACGTACTTGCGGTAGCCGTTCAGGGGTAAATTAAGATGGAGTGGCAATGAGTTGGGAAAGCTCTAAGAAAGAGTTCTGTTTTTGCAGTCGACAGGTGAGAAAGAGGGAGAGGATCCGCTCGACAAACTCATTGCCTCGATCTGACCAAGTAAAAAGGGACTTCTTGCGATACACCACATACTTGCGAATCTGTCTTTCCGCCAAGTTATTGGTAGGTTCAAGCTCAGGATGATCAACAAACCGCCACATCATATCAAAGCTCTTGAGGAGATTTTGGGCAACGCGATGCGCATGAGGCACATCGGGAATCCGTAATATCCCCTTTAAAGCATAAAGCAAGCGTCTCTTAAGTTTTCGGATCCGCCGGTAAAGAACAACCTGTCAATCTTCTGGCTTTTTAGAGCTTTATTCACAGCAAACACCTCTTGGCTTATCCCGATCAAGAGGTTTCCCTGGCAAGCCAGTAAGGGGTGTCGGCTATGAGCAAATCTTTGGAAGTCCCGATCTAAATGTGACCAGCAAATCTGTCTTTTCCCGTCTTCAAAATATCGGTAGGCTCCATAACGGTCACTGATGACCCACCCTTCGTAAGCGGGCAAGACAGATTGCAAAACTTTTTTACCTCGAGAGGCTGTGAGCCTTAGTACGCTTATATCCCTTGTCGTAAATATCCATCCCCATCCTCTTTTACCCTGGCATTTGTGGCCTGTCTCATCAATATGAAGATAAGGACTGTCTTCTATCCGGTCGACCAAGCCTTCATAAGAAGGTTTTAGTTTCTGGCTGACTCTTTTCTCACTCATCGAAACCAACCCTAAACTGATTGGTAAGTTAAAAACATCGTGAAGAATTTGTTGAACGTCTCTTTTTGAATTGTGGAAAAATCCGCTCAAGGCGCTGATGATAGCCTTCGTATGATTCCCTAATAAATCAGATTGAACACCCGCGGGTAACGAGGCTGTCTTCTTCTTGCCGCAAGTATGACAAATGCCTTGGTAGAGATGGTATTCTTTAATATAAGGCTTAATGAGAGGAATTTCTATTTTTTGCTCAACGCTAAAAGTTTGCCTGATCTCCAGCTGATGACCGCACGTACAACAACCTGGAAAAACATCGATGATTTCATCAGGCGTTTTCATTTGGTATCCCTGGGGTTTATGGCCAGGCTGGCCTCCTGGGTTACGGGGACTCTTTTGACAGGTTTTGCGCTTTAATTGGTACAGATCCCGTGATGGAGGAAGAGAGAAATTTTTTGAATTGAGAGCAAGGCGTTCTTTTAGTCGGTCATTCTCGCACCGAAGGCGATCATTTTCCTCCTGAAGATCTCTCAGAGATTGACGTAAAATAGCGTTATCTTCTTCAATGAAATGGATGCGTTCGATTAGTTTTTCGATGACAACTCTTAAGTCCATCTTGACGCCTTTATTGAGCGTTCTTTTTCACAAATTAATTATCACTTTAGATAAATTACTGCAACTCCTTTTAATTTTAGAACCTGAACGGCTACTACTTGCGAATCTGTCTCTCGGCCAAATTATTGGTTGGCTCAATCTGCGCATTAT
>CAYRJJ010000148.1:0-2371 GCA_964424515.1 uncultured Candidatus Finniella sp.
GCTACACAATCAACTCTTACGCCTTCACTCCATACTTACGCAGCACGTCTAATATCAAAAGCGCCACACTCATAGCACACGACACTATAAACGGCCCCTGCAATTTGTTCCCCCCTTTCTTTTATACCCATTTAACCTGAAGGCGCTGGTTTGAGGATTTGAAAATTATCATTGATCCTGCTCTTTAAAGAATTGGCGATTTTACCCCATGTTGTATAAAAAAAGTTATCCAATGCTTCTTTAAAATCTGTTTTTGACTTGAATACCACATTGTTGCGTACATGCTCATTCATAACTTTCCAAACTCTCTCGATGGGGTTTAAATTGGGACTGTATGTTGGTAAAAAATGTAACTTAATCCTGTGCGTCTTCGCTGATTGCGCTGTTTTATCGCTTTTATTGTATGGTCCTTGATCCAATATCAAGTGAACCCAGGGAGAATGTGGGTATTTATCCCGTAACATCTTAAAGTGAGTTTCCATAGAATCACTATTAATCGTCTCATGAGAAGAAACGGTCATTGACATCGTTTCCAAATTCATCGAGCCGAAATAGTTGACACGTGACCGAGAAGAAATTGTCTTTATTAGTTTTTCCTGGCCTGTGCGAATCCAGCCACGACCTATCTTTGTGGCCATAGTTGGGTGAACCCCATCCCCAAATTCTATGGGTTCATCTTCGGGCGTTGTTTCCATAAGCAGATTGTATTGCGCTATGAATTCACCTTGTTTTACAGGGTCTGCCTTCGAGGGTACAGGGTGGGGCTTCTTGTAGGGGAATTCATGTCGATGAAGCCACTTTGTCATGCCAGGAACAGAGTACGTAACAAAATATGTTTCTTGAACGTATCCGCAAATATCCTGAACTGTCGCGTAAAGATTGGCTTCAAGATGGGATATAAGCTCTTCACTTTGCGCTGGAGTTAAAGAACTCTGAGAACCTCCGTTCCCAGGCGCCAGTTTCTCTTGTATGCGGTAATCCTTCAGATGTTCGTATACGGTTTCTTCATGAATCCTTAAGGCTTGGGCGATTTCTTCTCCCGTCCAACCCTCTGCGCTTAGGAGTATGGCTTTAATGCGATCTCTTATACGCCCATCTCGTTCCACTCGGTGGCGTTTTTCAAGTTCCGCTTTGTGTTCTTTTGATAGCTCAATCTTCATAAAAACCTTTATTTCATATTTTAATCAAACTTTCCAGGATTTTCATTGATTAAGGGTATAGCATTTTGTTACAAATTGGACAATTCAGGAGCATTTTTTCTCTCCTTCTGGTACTTTCTCCCCTATATTAGGTAAAATGGTTATTTAAGGAGACGTTAATTGAAATTATTGTTTATCACATCCAGCCGGATAGGTGATGCGATCCTGTCCACAGGGCTATTGAATTACATGATTGAGACGTATCCTGATAGTGATGTCACTGTTGCGGGGGCACCTCTTACTTTACCCTTATTTGAGGGGATTCCCCATTTAAATCGCCTTATTCCGGTTGTGAAGAAGCCTTTTCGCCGGCATTGGTTTGAGTTATGGCAACAGTGCCATCATGATCAATGGGATATGATCCTGGATATCAGGGGGTCGCTCGTCTCCTATTTTTTAAAAGCCCGCAAGCGTTATGTTTGGAAATCTCCTAACACTTATGACCATCGCGTCATCCAACTTGGCCGGTTAATTGAAAAGGACCCTCCGCCTGCTCCTCACCTCTGGTTGCAAGGTGGCCACATTGAAAAGGCCCAGTCCCTTATTCCTAACCATGTACCCACGTTAGCGGTGGCTCCCGCTGCAAATTGGATTGGGAAACAATGGCCGCCTTTTGCCTTTGCAAGGTTGATGGATCAATTTTTAAGGCGGTGGTCTGCAAAAGCCGCCATTTTCGCGGCTCCTCATGAACGGGCTGCCATTCAACCTGTTTTAGACGCCATCCCCCAAGACAAGCGGATTGATCTTGTGGGAAGCTTGTCCCTTCTTGAAATTGCGGCTTGTTTGAGACAGTGCCGGGTTTTTGTAGGCAATGATTCTGGACTCATGCATATGGCTGCCGCTGTCGGTACGCCGACCCTTGGATTGTTTGGCCCCTCGGATGACCAGATGTATGCTCCCTATTGTCCCCGGGAAAAACCAATCCATCAGGTCGTCCGCATTCCAGAATCCCGCGAAGATTTGAAAAAGCTGCCTGATTTTGCTTTTGATGCGCCCCGCTCTTTTATGGATAACCTGAAACCCGAAACAGTCTTTCAAGCCCTTGAAGCGATGTGGCTTAAACAAGGATAGCCTCAGTCGGTACTGATAGTTTGTAAAAGTTTCGGCTTCACCTAAATAGTGTCTGACAGGAAACCTCCGAAATGCTTGCTCCGTAAGGCTTTGAGGCAATT
>CAYRJJ010000149.1:0-2350 GCA_964424515.1 uncultured Candidatus Finniella sp.
GCTTGTGTTCATGCAAAACCTGTTACCTCACAGGTACTTTTCGGATAAGCATTGAGACTTGCATATGGCCACTGGGAAAGGCAAAGCCTTTTATTCCCAGCTCTGGAGCCAAAGGAATAAGGAAAAGGGATTTCAACAATACATTCAAGACCATGCTCAAGAGAACCAGAAGACAGGCGTTTCGCCATACCACGGATCCCTCCCGGGTGGGGCTTCTTATGAAAAACCCTCCTCTCGTCAAAAATCCAACAAGGAGAAGCGGCGCAATGACAATGCCGTGGCTGAAGGTTAAAAATCCTTTGGCCAATAAGGACAAAACGGACTCCATCAGACCTCCATGATATCATCAATATAGACGACGGCCTCATGACGCCCGCCCCACGTGTCCAAACGCACCGTTCCCGCAACATGAAGCAGATGGTTTTTCGATTTTAAAATCGCCTGGCCGAGAGGGTGTTGGGCCACACGGAATGCAACCGCTTTTTGGCGGGCGCCATCTTCGCTTAGGAGCGTACACCGCACATGGTCCTTTCCAAAACTCTCGGCATAAGCGATGCGCACATTTTGTATCATAAATTTCGGCGTTGGGTTGCCTGCGCCAAAGGGTTCCAAACAACTTAAGCTTTGCAGGAAACCTGGCGTAATTCCTTTCAAGGTGAGGGAAGCATCTAGCGCCAAAGTTGGCAACATGTCCTTCATACCTGAGCTGAGACGCTGAAGCAGAAACTCGTAAAAACGGCCATAAAGAGTGCGCGTAACCGTAAAGCCCGCCGCCATCGCATGGCCTCCCCCCTGCACCAGAAGCCCGTGATGGCAGGCCGCATGCATGGCGGCGCCAAGATCAATCCCTGTCAGGGAACGGCCGGATCCCTTGCCAATGTCATCCGTAAAACTAATAACGCACGCGGGCCGCTCGTACCGTTCCTTCAGACGGCTTGCCACAATGCCGATGACGCCAGGATGCCATCCTTCTCCCTTGACAAGGAGAATGGGTTTGCTGTGAAGACCCGTGGTTTCCACCAGGTCAATCGCTTCTTCCCATACGGCCGCTTCAATTTGCTGGCGTTCCCGGTTCAAGGTATCGAGGCGCTGGGCGATAATACGCGCCTGGGTTTCATCATCTGTTGAAAGAAGGCGCGCGCCAAGGCTGGCTTCACCCACCCGGCCTCCCGCATTAACCCGGGGGCCAATCAGAAAGCCCAAATGATAAGCGGTGGTCGCTTCTTTTAACCCGGCCACATCCCCCAATGCCGTCAACCCCGGATTTTGCCGCCACCGGGCAACCTTTAATCCTTGCGCGACAAAAGCGCGGTTTAACCCCTGGAGGGGCATCACGTCACAAACGGTCCCCAAAGCCACAAGATCGAGAAGGCGCATGAGGTCAGGCTCAACGCGTCCCTCAAACCCGTTTTGTTCCCGCAGCTTGCGCTGAAGGGCAACGAGAAATATGAAGGACAAACCGGCAGCGCATAGGGTTTTCAGAGGGGATTCTTGATCGAGCCGGTTCGGGTTGATGAGGGCAAAAGCCTCTGGTAAGGCTGGTTGCGCCACATGATGGTCAATGACAATAACATCCAGTCCCAGCGCTTTTGCGCATGCTAAAGGCTCAAAAGCTGTCGTCCCGCAATCAACCATCAGGATAACCGTATGGCCTTCTTCCTTCAACCTCCGCATGGCTTCCGCATTGGGGCCATACCCTTCATCAATACGGTCGGGGATATAGATACGAATGGTCCTGCCTAAAATAGAAAAATATCGGTGCAACAATGCGCAAGATGTTCCGCCATCCACATCGTAGTCGCCAAAAACAGCAATTTTTTCCCCTGCTTTCAGAGCGGCAATGACACGTTCTACTGCTTGATCCAGGTCTTTTAAATGAGAAGGGTCTGGCATCAGGCGCCGTAAAGTTGGCTCCAGAAAAGAGGGAACCCCCTCAAGCGGGATACCACGGTTTGACAGCAATTGCCCGACGGCGGCGGAAAGGCCATATCTCTGCGTTATGGCCAAAGCCTGGCGGTCGTCACACGGGCAGAATCGCCAGATTTTTCCGGAAACTGAGTATTTTGAACCAAACAAAGGTTCATTCGCAAGGTCCCGGTTGGGGGTATTGATAGGGTTCTCAAGGGCGCTCACGAGAAATTATCTCTTGCAATCTTTAAAGAGGGTTGGGATCATTTCATGATGTACCACATCCAGGGTATGACAAACAATCTCAACATAAGGAATCCTCCGTTTCCGTTCGCCCCCGCGCGTAGGCGCGACGCCCGGAAGTCGAAGAACGCGAATCTATTTGCTCTTGTACGTTGAAAACAACCCGATTAGTGGTAAGCTGCTGCTGATAGGGGGGAAA
>CAYRJJ010000150.1:0-2310 GCA_964424515.1 uncultured Candidatus Finniella sp.
CATAGAACTCCATTGTACTTTTACGGACGTAAGCTGGAGATTACTGGTTAACAAACTTCCACATCTCCAATCTTATAGTAGCAAGCGTTACGGATGGTCCGTAATGCGTGACGTACAGGAAGTACGACGTTCCCATACGCCACTGGCCACAATCAACAGCACAGGTTAATCATGGTTGCAAACAACATATCCCACAAAGTGGGTCTCTTCAAGTCAATCCTGCAACGGCCGGAAGGCCGGAAATTTACGAACTTCCTTCATATTGATTGAGGGAGGGCGGGATTTTCCTGTCCTCTCTCTATTGTTGTGTGATGATTAAGGGAGCAGTATGCTTGTGCTTTAGGGCACGTCTGCGCCTTCTCGTTCTCCTCAACCATCCCACATGAACACGGAAAACTCTTTCTATGACCTCTCTGCGCCTGTGGTATGCAACGGCGATGTGTGGCAATTTGCTCCACCAAAGGGCGATTAAAGAAGGGTGGATAAGGATATAACGGCGGGTTACGTTACAACCGTACACAGAATCCCGAGAATTAGCTAAAGGGAAGAAAAAGCGTGGATACAAATAACCTCAAACGGCACCTCACGGACTTTAGCTCCATATATATTACCCAAGCTATTTTTACAGGATGCTTTTATGGTATTCGGGCCATTTTTATCCTCTATGCAACCCTTCAGTTTTCTTTAGACGAAGCGGAAGCCATTAGCCTTTTTGCTACCTTTATGATTCTGTGCTATGGCACGTCACTTATTGGTGGATACATAGCCGATAAAGGTTGGGGGGTTAAGAATACCATTATGCTCGGAGGCGTTTTCAGTGGCTTGGGTCTCTCGCTTATTTTGTTTCCGTTGCAAGATTTATTCTTTCTTGGTTTGGCTCTAACTGCCCTTGGGTCAGGTTTTATTAAACCAAATATTGCAGCATCTATAGGGTTGCTTTTTGAAGATCCAAGAGACCCCAGGAAAGATGGTGTTTATTCTGCTCTTTATATCGCTATGAATTTTGGTAATTTGATTGCCCCTATCATCTGTGGTTTTGTTGGAAAAACTTATGGGTGGCATTATGGAGTCACATTACTTTCCGCCGTTTTCATGGGAGCGGTTTACTTTGTTTACAAGACGATGCATCTTCATTCTTCTTACAAGGAAGATCTGTGCATTTCCAGGAGTAAACTATTGATGAGCATTACATTGTTAATCGTCCTTCTCTATCTGCTATTCAAGTACCAGGAATCCCTTCATGGTTTGATGGGGGTCGTTACGTGCGGCAGCATTGTCTACCTTGGAAGAATCTTTTATCAATGCAATGCCGAAGAAAGAAGAGATGTATTAAGCATTATTGGTTATATCCTCTTGTTTGCTCTTTTTTGCGCCCTTTATGAGCAAGCCGGAACGTCTTTGATGCTATTTTATGAGAAAGCCGTTGACCGCGAAGTAATGGGAACTGTTATTCCTTCTTCCGCTTTTCTGTCGCTTGATCCCCTATTTGTTTTACTATGTGGGCCATTCTTGCTGTTCTTATCAACCAAGTACGTTGAAAAAACCACACCCATGAACGGATTTGTAAAAACAGGGTGGGGATTCTTAGGCATTGCTGCCAGCTTTGGAATTCTGGCTCTAAGTACGCTTCAAAGGGATGTCTCTTCCATTCCTCTGATATGGGTTGTAGGAGCATTTTTTATCCAGACCATTGGTGAGCTATGGGTTGCCCCGATAAGCTTTTCAAAAATATCCCAACATGCGCCTATGCGTTACAAAAGTATTATGATGAGCTTTTGGCAAATGGCGATTGCTTATGGTCATTACTTTGCAGGTTTTATTGCACAGTTTTCTCTAAGCTCACCTACGCCGTTATCTATAGATAATTCTTTCGATCAATACCAATCTTTCTTCCTTTACCTTACTGTTTTGGCTTCGTGCGTTGGATTGTCGCTTTTATTGTATCAGGGAGGCAAGAACGGTATAATGATTATAAAAAGAAAAAATATTTTATAAATGTTAGCCTTTTTCAATAACCAATAAATATAAAAAGAAAGGAGGAAGAAGCGTTATGAAAATTAAAAAAATAAAATTTCAATCAACAAGGACATGGGGATATGATTAATCCATTGTCGGTATAGCTTGGATAACTCTTAAGAACCAGAAGATGGAAAGCTTTACTCTTGCCAGCTTACTTTTGTTGGGCTATCTATCGGAGAATATCCGCCAGAACTTAGGCCGTACAAACGAGATTGCCGCAGAAAGCGCTAGTTAGTCACATTGCTAATTCCTTTCGCTTATGGTTTAAAGATGATACTTGGAACATGCTTT
>CAYRJJ010000151.1:0-2205 GCA_964424515.1 uncultured Candidatus Finniella sp.
AAAAGAATGACCACTGCATCGACGCGCTGTTTTATGCGCTCAATGGCTTGCCCCAAGCTCGGACGGAAACGCAATTTTACCAAGAGAATGGTAACCGCTGGGGCGAGGCCGGGTATGTTTGAAAGAAGGAACCCATGAAAGACGAAATCGGTAGAGGGACAAGCTTCGACATCCTCGCCCGCACCATCTATGGGGAAGCTCGCGGCGAGTACCACAGCCCCGAGGGAGGACTTTCCGCTCTGATCGCCGTTGGTAATGTGGTGATGAACCGCGTTAAGGCGCAAAGCGGGTACGGCAGCACAATTCAGGAGGTTTGTCTAAAACCCCTCCAATTCTCGTGCTGGAATGCGGGCGACCCGAACCGTGCTATTTTAATGGGTGAGGTAATTAACGACCCTTTATTTACCTTGTGTTCCAAAGTGGCGACAAAGGTTGCATCAGAAGAGTGGCCGGACTTGACCAAAGGCAGCAACCATTACCATGCTTGTTCCATTCTCCCACCCTGGGCGAGAGGACAAAAGCCAAGAATGCGCCTGGCCAACCATGTCTTTTATCAACTTGCCAAAGGAGGGCAGTAACATGGCGTTTCCGATCATGGCGGCGGCTCTGGGTCTGGCGAGCTTCGCACCGCTCATCGCCCGATGGCTTGACGGCGACAAAGCCTCGGAAGGCGCGGCCACAGCCATCAGCATCGCGCAAACCGTTACCGGAGCCTTAGACCCTCTGGAGGCGTTTCACAAGCTGCAAAATAACGCTGAATTGGCCAGAGAGTTCCAAAAATCGGTCATCCAGGCGGAAACGGAACTGGAACTGGCGACCCTCAAAGACCGTCAACAGGCTCGCTTGCGAGACCTCACTGTCGCCCACGCGGGTCGCTCGAACGTCAGGGCAAACGTGATGGCTATTGGAGCCGCCGTGGGACTCTTAATCTGTCTGGCCTTCCTGGGATACTTTTCAGAAGCGCGGGGGGAAGTGTTGGGGGTGGTTTCCGCCATGACCGGGATTTTAGGAGGGTGCCTGAAGGACGTCTACTCGTTCGAGTTTGGATCATCGCGCGGCAGCAAGGAAAAGGACGACGCGATCGGCAAATTGATAGAAAGGAATGATTTATGACTTTAACACGCCCCAAACGTCCGGGATGGATCCCTCTACCCGCAACCCGCCGGACTCATGGGCATCATTATGCGCAGCCAGCCCGATCCTCTAATGACAACCGCACCCCCGACAATAAGGACAGCGACGCTTCCCTTCAACTGGCCAATAAGGTCGGATGTTCGTGGCGCGTTCGGCGGGCATCGCTGTTGGCGGTTGCGAATAAACAGAAGGTACGCTAGGATCGAGTTCGGCTCTTCCCGCGGCAGCAAGGAAAAAACGGAACAATCCGGCACGCTGATGGAGAGAAACAATCTAATAGCCTCTACGGTTGAGTGGCTGCGAATATGCTTTATGAGCTATATAATCTCCCTTTATAAAATCAATTGCTTCAGAATCCGGCAGTACAAGAGTGTGTCTCTGCTTTGCATACTCCCTTTCTACCGGACTCGCGCCACACCAATTTCTTCTACGAACATGAGCATGCTTAGTATATGCTTCTCTAGAACTTACCGTTATTCTAAAGCGAAAATCCTTGCTCATTAGAAGTTTAAGTTTTTGAAACGTTTGACAGATTTTATCGTTTAAGAAGCTTTTATATATATTTTTATTTATACTTATAGCGCCATTGGTGCCCTTAGCATGATAATGATTACACACGGACATCATTTGTACCAATGAGGCATTGCATAATTCACATACATCCATACGCGAATGTATATGAAGTATAACGCCTAAAACTTCTTCAGATACTTGGGGATTTTCAATACCTATTATTGATTTATATATACACTGTTTTAATATATCCTTACAATTTTTTTGGAAATATATGCGCAAGGATTGTTCACTATCCGCTAATGAAGCTCCCCACCAACCATTCCATTGCCCAAAAAACTGATCCCCATAATTTTTAAGAATATGCTGGATTTCATTTGTAATAAAAGTAAAATTATTATCTTTCATTGTTTCTTCATTAAAAATGCCACAGTAAGTTTTGTAGTAATTTGTGTAGTGCTGAGAAAATCCATAATACAGGTCCTTGGCAACATAATCTTTCCTATCTTTATCTTTATCTTTATCTTTATCTTTATCTTTATCTTTATCTTTATCTTT
>CAYRJJ010000152.1:0-2186 GCA_964424515.1 uncultured Candidatus Finniella sp.
CGAAACTTTACAGGACTTCAGGGGTAGGCGCAACCGTCGCTTTGGGTTGGGTCGAAGACAAGTAACGCGGGCAAGTTAGAGAACAGGCGAGTTGTTCTAATCTGAAGTGGATGCGCCAACTCAAAAAAGGAGACGCTCCCATCCCGCCCATTTTCAAAGCGTGAAAGGGCAAGGCAAAGCCTTATTGTTTCGCATGCCTCAGCATCGCCTGGGTCGCTTTCTCGACGGACTCCCTCACGGGGTCAATATTCAGCCGCGCATAGATGGCCGTCGATTGCGGACTCTTGTGCCCCAATGACTGACCAATCATGTAACTATTCGCCCCCGTCGCCGCTTGCCAGCTTCCCAGCGTCCGTCTCAGGTCATGAAGCCTGACGTCTTTAAGGCTTGCCCTTTCCAGTATCCTCTTCCATCCCGCTTTTGGTTCCACTAAATGGCCTGTTTTTCCTGAACCTTCAAAGACCCACTCGCGCTTGCCGTACCTCTCAAGGCGATTCTTTAAAGTATCAATAACGAATTCGATAAGATGAACTCTTAAAGGATCGCCATTCTTCGTATCGGGTAGGAGCCATTCACGCCTTTCAAAATGAATGTCCTCCCAGCGCATTTCTAAAACGTTTGTTCTTCTGACGCCTGTGAAAAGGGAGACATAAACATAGTCGCGGATCGTATCGTTTTCTTCCTTATCCAGACTTTCAAAGAAGCGGGGCAGTTCGTCGGGATGAAGGAACCGGCTTCTGGATTTCTCCTTAAATTTCTTCACCCCCCGGGCTGGATTATGACCTTCCCAGCCCCATTCAATGGCTTTGTTATAAATACCCTGGATTCTCGAGAAAAGGCGGTTCGCTGGTATGGTTCCATTTTCCTTTTTGATTTTCTCATGAAGGAACTGGATTTCCTGTTTGGTAATGTCTGATAATTTTCTTTTAAACCAATGACCTAAAAACCTCGGGACATCCTTTTCGTCATCTCGCCACGTTTTCTTATTGGGCTTGCTATGGCGTTCCATGTATAAGGAAAACATCTCACCCCAGGTTGTTTCGTCCCGCAGCTTTTTCTTTTCCGCATTGGGATTTTTGCCTCCCAGCATCTCCGCAATGACACGCTGCGCTTCAGTGCGGGCGTTGTCAATGGTCATTTCGGGATATTTACCCAGCGTCACCCGTACAGGCTTGCCATTGCATTTTCGGTAGACCTTGAAGGATTTAGAGCCGTGGTCAGTTACCATGAGTTCAAGCCCCCGTACCTTAGTATCGTAAAGATAAAGGCGCTTGCCCCTTGCAGGTAGCACAAGGGCGTCTAAAGTTTTCTTTGTAAAGTTAATGCTGTTTTCTTTCTGTTTCATTTCCTTCTTCCTTTCTGTTGAGGGGTGTCGCAAGTGTCGCAAAGGGTGTCGCAAATTCTTTTTGATGCCACAACCTCAAAAAGAACATTATTTTCAACACATTACATGCAAAATCTCCGCCAAGTGTCGCATGTCGCAACTGTCGCAAACATATTTAATAGAAAAATTGATTTTTTAGCCCCCTTATCTTCTCTCTGACTCTCTCTCATTTCTCCAGGTATACGCGGGGTATACTTCAGAGATGTATTTTAATAGAGTTTCATAAAACTCCATTAAGGTCAAGTTAACTGATATGCAAGGCTTTGTAAAGGTGTATAGGGATTCATGCAAATAAGTAAAGGTTGAACCTTCTGACTTCTAAGCTGTGGGTCGGAGGTTCGAATCCTCCAGGACGCGCCAACTCTTCTGCGGATTTCAAGCGATAACGCTTCTGCTCCTTTGTCAAATGTTAGCGGAATGTTAGAAGTGAAAAGGGCGTCAGTTGGCATGTTTAAGACTGCCAGCAGCTTTCCAGATTCTGAAAACCAACCCCTTGACATGCAGCAATAGAGCCTTTATTTATTGGTTAATAAAATAATAATGCGGCAAGCCTTCAGCGCTGGGTTTCCCGTTGATCAAGCCCCTGTCCTTCTAGCGCTACCTTCCTTTTTTTGATAACCCTCTTCAGCTATCGGCAGCGAATCCGCAAAAGATTCCCCTAACCTCCCGCTCTGGAGTTTCATGGATAAATATACCATAGACGACCTCATAAGATTTACTGCGGAATCGTCAAGTTTGAATCCATTATCCTCACTACCCCTCATTTTTGAGAGATTTTCCTAAAAGTTATGATTTTGCAGGG
>CAYRJJ010000153.1:0-2136 GCA_964424515.1 uncultured Candidatus Finniella sp.
CTCCAAGACCCATAGAAAACATCTCTCTCCCTACCGGGGGGTGAGCAATTACGATTACATTAGTCTTAGGGAAAGCTCAACATGGTAATAGGAAATAATTAAACGAAAATACTAGTGCGCCAGGATAAGCCTGGTGCTTCTAGCGGGTGAAATTCCCGTTCTGGAAAGGGGAAAGCCCACCCACCAGGGATCGAGTCTTGGGCGCATGAAGGTAACGACATGAGTTAAGCGTAGACAGAGCGATATCCAGGCCGTAACGCAAGTGAAGTGATAGAGCCACGTAAATAGTATTAATCCGAGGGCCGACAAGGTTAGTATCTTGGAAGGCTACAGTAGGCAACCACCAAGGGGCAAGGACGCTGGAGACCTCGGCGGGGTCAGAGAGCATGGCATGGATAGAAATAGAAGCACACAGGAACCTGGGATATCCCAACAGTTCTTCGCCCGCAAGGGGGGAGTATTGGCCGACAAGTGTAAAAGCGAGGAAGCGGAAACGACTGCTGGGAAGTGAGATGGGGCGTAGTACCAAAGAAATAGGGTAATGCCTATGGAGGGAAGGCCCCTGGGCGAAACCGATCTTGGAAAGGAAACATCCATGGGGCCACAGAGCCTTAACTATGCGATGTAAGCAGAATGGAAAAGAATAGCGTCGTAACGCGCAATGGTTTCGTCTCGAGCCTATTGCCTTAATAGGGCACGATGGGTTCCAAATGGGGGGGTGTTCGGGTGACCGACACCTCTACCAGCTTAGAATTCCCTTTCGGCTTCACACGCAGATCTTTGATCTACGCCCAGCGAATGGAAGAAAGGAATTTTCTTATATTTTTTCAATAACTTCAAAAGACGTATCTACGGATTGGCTCTTTCATAAAGGATAGGCATACCCGCAAGTCTTAAGGCGCTCTTGCATATGGGGAGGGACGGCGGCTTCTACCCGGATGGGAATTTTTTTCGGATAGAGGGGAATGTCAAGCGAATGGGCATGTAAATAAAGCAGGTCTTTTGAGGTTGCTTCCCCGGACGGGTCATAAATAGAGTCGCCCAGGATCGGATGCCCCAAAGCGGCGCAGTGGACGCGCAGCTGATGTGTGCGGCCTGTCTGGGGTGTGAGTTCTAGCCAGGTTATCCCGTTTCCTCGTCCCAAAACGCGATAATCCGTAATAGCGGAAATGGCGCTTTCAAGGTCAACTTTCATCCACCAGTGTTTTTTGCTTGTTGATTGTTTGCTCAAAGGCAGGTCAATGCGCCCTTCTTCCCGGGCATATTTCTCTCCTGTTGGAAAGTCGCCTTTCACAACGGCCCAATAGGTTTTTTTGATGCGGTTTGTTGCGAATAACTCCCCCAGACGCCGGGCCGCCTCCCGGTGACGGGCCAGAATCAAACACCCGCTGGTGCCACGGTCAAGGCGGTGTCCTAAAGTGGGAGGATTAGGTAATCCAAATTGAAGAGCAGGGAAATAACGTTCGAGGTTATGCATACCCCCGTTTGCCGTGTGAACGGCAATTCCCGAAGGCTTGTCCAAAACCAGGATCAGCGCATCCCTGTATAAAATACGGTTTGCAATTTCATCAGGGGTCATACGATTTCTTGGGGGGATCGGAGGGTCAGGGAAAGCGCGTGAATTTGATCATTCATCTCTGTCTTTAAAACCTCATGAACCATCCGGTACCGCTCAACGCGTGGTAAAGCCTCAAAAGCTTTTGAGACAATTTTAATATGAAAATGGGTACTTCCTTGCTGGCTTCCTTTGGTGCGCGCGCCGGCATGACTCGCATGTTTAAGGGATTCGTCCACAATTTCTAACACGTGCGGGTTGAATGCTCTTGTCAATTTTTGTCGAATAATATTTTCCATGTCACTATATTTAAAGGATTTCAAGGTAATTTACTATTATTTTGTGGCTAAGGAGTCTAGAAAAATGAACATTAGACGTGCTGCGTAAGTATGGAGTGAAGGCGTAAGAGTTGATTGTGTAGCGCCCCCAACCCCTTACCAGCTCATGTCGAAGCAAACCCATTTTTAAAATTAACAATCCCTGCCTTATCACCCATCAGTTTGTATAAATCCATAGAGTCTGTGGCCTTTTATCAAGGAAACAGCATCTTCGCAGAAAGCGTAAGCCCCGCTTAAAAAGTG
>CAYRJJ010000154.1:0-2096 GCA_964424515.1 uncultured Candidatus Finniella sp.
TTGTAAGCCATTTTAAGAACCCAACAAATAACTTTTTCATAGGCTTTCCTCTAGCGATTTTGCTTAAGACAAGCATCGCCAGAATATTTTTGTCAATGCTTCAACGGCTTCTATATGATGGGGGATTCCTCCCCCCATCATAGTTTTTAACTCACTCATCAATGAAATGGTTATCTTGGGTTCTTTTGACATGGAGTATACCGTCATCATCCTGAATCTCAATTAACGTGTATCCATAGAATTCACAATGTCTTTTACACCAATCCTCTAATAAGGATTTAACATCAAGATCAGCTGTGATTGGCATTATGACAGGTTTCATGGAGCAATCATGGGATACCTCTAAGACATCAAAATTTTGATTCATCCCCCCTATATTTTCCATTTCCTGGTTGGCGATAAATTCATGGAAAGCCATAACCCGACGGTAGGAGTGAGAGGCAAAGAACCAGCCATCAATGAGATGGTTTGGATTATTATATCTTCTCACCCATTGATGATTATTTATATGGCTATAGAGTTTCTGATAATTTTTGAACCTTGTCTTATGACCATTTCTTTCGTTAATCATCGTAATCATTTTGATAGACCCTCTTCCTTAAATGTTCCACGCATCCTAAAAACAAGGTACACTTAAGGTGTGCGCTTGCTTTATCGAATGCAGGGCATCCTTGTGGCGGTAGGAGGGGTGGTGTGAGAGAAGCTGCCGTGAGGGACAGTTTCAGAAAAAAACCATAATAATCAAAGTCAAAACTTATTCCCCCTTGTTGTGAGAGAAACTCCCACAAAACCTCATTTTGCTATCCTAAACCGGAAATTTTCCAATATTTTCATTGTATTCCTGCTGTGCTTCCTTGATTGAGAGGCGGGAGTAAATTTCGAGCGACTGACGACTTTCATGACCGGAGTAGGGTTGGATGAGGGCATCATCTATACCCTGCTTTTTCAGCCATGTAAGCAAAAAGTGCCTTAGCTTATGTGGAGATACGGAACTTTTTATCCCAGCCGCTTGTGTATACCTCGTAAGGATTTTACGAATTCCCCGATCAGAATAGGCTTTTTTCCATGATGACTCGAAAAGATGAACGGCCTTTTTTGCATTGGATTGCACAATATAAGCCGAAAGGATTTCTCTAAAAACTACGGGGAATGGGACAACACGGTCCTTCTTTCCTTTACCTTGGTTAATGCGTATTTGACATTGCTCAAGGTCAACATCACTGATTTTAACCCTGATAAGCTCGCTGACCCGAATGCCCGTATAAAGAAGGGTTTTTATCATCACCATGTGTTCAATATTTTTTGATTGCCAAACGGATTCATAATATTTTTTGATTTCTTCTTCTGTCGGAATAACAGGAAGTTTCCTGGAGTTCGTCGTTACAGAAACATCAAGTTCTTGGCGTAAATGACGGAATAGATCACGCAAATAATTATAATTTGGGCGTTGTGGCCTTAAATATTTTACAAGTTTCTTGGCCATTTTTTTAGGCGACGTGTGCGATTCGTTGCTCATTAGCTGCCTCAAATTTGTCTAAAGTGATCCGCTGGTTTAGATCGATGAGGATCAGACCATAAGGGTTGATATGTTCATAGAACAAAGCGGTAATGCCACGCTTATCTTCTTTGGTGAGTCGACTTGCCCATTGGGGGTAAGAAAGGACAGATTGCAACATCAGGGTATTAATATATACAAGGCTATTTTGCAGAAGATGGAGGCAAAGCATTGCCAGTTCCTGGTCTTCTCGACGATTGGTTGATATTTCCCTGGCTTTCCCATAAAAGATAAAATCATTGACACTGTTGGAGGACTCAATGACATTAAGCCCTTCTTGGATCTCCCGGCGAAGTTCTTCAGAATGTAAGTAACGGCACAGAAAAATCGTTTTGACTGCTTTTCCTAACTCTATTAAGGCTTGATAAACAGGATGCTGGGCATTGTTGCTTGTAAAGCGTCTTAAAATTGATTCCGCATCTGCTGTCCCTAAACGAAGGGCGGTTGTAAATTTGATGATTTGGTCATATTGCTCCTGGATGATGTTCCACCGAATGGGTCTTGTAAGGATATGTTGGAGATTCGGGTAATCATCTGCTTT
>CAYRJJ010000155.1:0-1999 GCA_964424515.1 uncultured Candidatus Finniella sp.
CAAAATCCTCTAATGTTCTTGGTTTGACATAAGAAACAGGATAATCCTTGAATTCCCGCATGAATTTTTGGACATTCTCATTTAACGGATCGGTATGAAGGCGAACCGTTGCGTCCCTGATCCACCCTTTATCCTCTTCCTTCACATCAACCTCTGTGGAGACCCAGGGCAAAGAGAAGAGAAATCTTTCTTCCTGCCCTTGACGCAGAGGCCGATCAACCCAGCTGATATCTATCTTTTCATATGGTATATGTAACATTTACGATGGCTCTTTTTTTATTTTTACAAGACCCACTTTTAACCTCTTTTGATTTAACTATAACATATTTAAAAACTAAATAAACAGCCTGTGACAAAAAAACGCATAAAGCCAGAAGAGCGAGATGAATAAAGAAATTTTGATAATGTTCAAAAGATTTATCAAGAGACATTGGCGTCGCATCTTTTAAGGAGAACTGAGCAATAAACCCGGCAAAATAATGGCCATAAGCAATAGCCATTGGCCAAAAACTCATGAGAAGGCTTTGATAACGGGGAGGCGCATACTGAGATATTTTTGAAAAGCTTGAGGGGACAACCCAAAATTCTCCCAGAACCTGGATGAACGTTGCCGCAACAATCCATAAGGGGGAAATTAATAAGGTATTAGCGCGTATACTTAAAGCTAAAATTCCAAAGCTGCAAGCCGCACATAAAAAGCCGCACCCCATTTTTACAGATCCATTTAACGGTTTTGTTTTTTTCAGGTATTTAACGGATAAGGCCAGGAAGACGGGACTAAACAGGAGAGTGAAAAGAGGATCTAAAGAAAGAAAGGTAGAAGCGGGAATAACCGTTCCCATCACCTGACGATCAACGGCTTTCTCATAAAACAGCAACATCGAAGTACCCGCTTGCTCAAAAAGAGCGCAAAAGATAGCAAACAAAAAAATGTAAAGAATAATAGTTAAAATATTTTTTCTTTCCACGACGTTACAATAGTAAAAGATTGTTCCAAGGCAGACCATACTGCCGCACGTAATGATTCCCATCAGGCTATGGAAATAGCCCTGGTATTTCAACAGGAGATAAAGAAGGATGACGAGGAACAAATTGCCGCACAACAATTTAATTTTAGAAAGGGTTAGGTCTTCCTTGTAAGTGGGATGAAACCGCATTGTCTTGTAAACAAAGTACGTTCCCCCTGCAAAAACGGCAGCAATCAGCATGATCCCGTAATGCCAACCATAGGTTTGCCCGATAAAGCCACAGACAACCGGGGCAATAAGTCCTCCCACATTCATGGCTATATAAAGGAAGGAATAAGCTCTATCTTTCCGGGAGTCTTCTGGATTTTCAAAAAGAAGCCCTACGGATATCAAAATATTTGGTTTTATAAACCCTGACCCAAGGCTTGTTAATGCCAGCCCAAGAAAACATAAATCCGGCGAGGGAGATAAAATGCATAAAATCCCCAGAACGCTGAAAATCCCGCCAGCCATAATTGTATTTTTAACGCCCAAACCCTTATCGGCTATATATCCGCCAATAAGGGAAGTTCCATAACACAGGACCATGAATGTTGAGAACAGGCTGATGGCTTGCGTCTCTTTTAAAAGATGCCCGTTAATCACATACAGGACAAAGATGGCTTTAAGGCCATAAAAACACCCGTTAAAGAGGGACTGGGTTATATATATGGCGTTGAAGCCGCTGAAATATCGCCCTGGATTGTCCGTATCCACGTTTTTCTTTCCTTGATTTTCTTAAAAATATTAAAGAAACCTAGCTTTTTTATAACTCATTTCTATACATCTTTTTTCTTTATAAGGCAAATCAAGAACGGATTTCATCCAATTGTTGAACAGGGGGCTGAACGGGGCGCTGTATCTGCACCGTTACTTTGACGTCTGTCAAGTTGGAAGCCTCGTTGCAAAAAGTTTCAAATTTATCCGACACCATAATGCAATGCTTATCCGAAAAGTACCTGTGAGGTAACAGGTTTTGCATGAACACAAGC
>CAYRJJ010000156.1:0-1929 GCA_964424515.1 uncultured Candidatus Finniella sp.
GTTACGGGGCGACAAACAAGCCGTTTTTGAAGGCTCTGAAAAGGGCGGATGAGAAGTTCGCCCAAATAGCAAGGCGGGAAGCCCTGGATGATGTTTTAGCCGGAAAGATCGTTGACCCGAAGACAGGCGAAGTAGCGTATAGCTCTCTCCTTACCGTCCTGAATGACAGGAAGCAGCAAAAGTTTCTGAAAAACAATTTAGGGCAAGCCAATTACAAAAAGCTGGAAGATTTTGTCAATGTGGCTAAAGCGATGGAATCCGTCAAGCGGAACAATCCCAATCCTTCCGGCTCGGCTTCGATGGGAGCCGTTATCGGTCTTGTTGTCTCAATCTGCCATGGGAACCTGACCATACCCGCTATAACGGCAGGTGGCGGCACCGTAGCCACAAGGCTCTTGACCAGCAAGAAGTTCCTCAACAAAGCCACCCAATTCGCCAAAGAACCCACTGAACCGCTTGCTAAAAAGCTTGAGGCCATCGTCAATGAAAACACGGGGATGACGGTTCAAGCCTTGCAGAAAGCCATGAGGGATAGTCAGGATGGCTAAAAGCAAATGCTCTTCCAACCTTGTTCGCTTCTTCCTTCAGGTATCCTAACTCCAGGTGCGCATAGCGTTCGGTCGTCGCTATGTTTTGATGTCCTAACAGCTTTGAAAGCGTATAGAGGCTCACTCCACTTCTTAAAGCAAAGCTGGCAAAGGAATGGCGCAAATCGTGAATGCGAAAATTCTTTATTCCCGCTCTCTTTAAAACTGTCCGCCAGGTTGTGTTGATATTTTTAGCTGGCATTCCCGGAACCTTGCCATAAATGACATATGGGTTTCCTTCTTTGGGCTTCATGGATGTCAGGAGGTCAATCGCTTTTTGGTTTAAAGGACGGGCGCTTTCTCCCGTCTTTGTATCTGGCAAATAAATATAGCGGTCTTTGAGGTGAACATTATTCCATTTAAGGTTTAAAATGTCGCCCTCTCTGCATCCCGTATATAAAAGCAAGCGGATGGCATTGACTGAACTATAAGAGAAAGGTTGTTCCTTTTCTTGCCGGGACAACGAGTCTTCCAGTTTTTTAAGCTCCAAGTCATTTAAGAATCTTTGTTTTCTGTTTTCTTTGTATTTACGCACCCCTGGACAAGGATTACTTCTGGGTGGCAGATATTCCCACTCCTCGGCTTTCCTAAAAGCTACGCTCAACAAAGCAAAACAGCGATTGGCCGTTGTGGTAATACGAGACATGGAATCAAGAAATTGCCGGATATCTCTTGGAGTGATCTCTTGCAGTTTTTTGTGGCCGAAATAAGGAAGGATATGGAGTCTGCCGTATCCTGTATTGTTATATGCTCCCTTGCCTTTATACTCTTTGTCGATGTACTTCTCCTTAAATACGGCGAAAAAATCAGCAAACAGGATAGACTGCTTTGCCGCAAGAAGTTTTTCCTTTTTCTCTTCCCTTGGATCAGCGCCTGACGCTACGGCAGCCGATAGCGTTTTAGCCCTGTTTCTGGCGAAATCAACCGTTATATTGCCATGGCATCCGATTTTAACGTAAGCCTTTTTTCTTGTGATCGGGGAGTGATAATAAAAGGCATACGTCTTCTTTCCGCCCTTTAAAATCTGGCATCCGAATCCTTTTATTTCCATATCCCAGACAAAATAATTTTTTTCTTTTGGGGCGTTGTTATCTATAACGGCTTTCGTGAGTTTTGGCATGAGGCGCCTCCTTCTTTAAGATTCTACGGTAGTTCTACCATAAAGAACAGTAGAATGACAACTTAAATGTTAAATATGGCAAATCTGAAATTAAAAAACTAGACTTAGTTCGTTGATTTTAAATAATTTGTGAGGCATACCTTTGATCGGGGCGATTATATGGTTATCAGACTCAAAATCTGTTGTTCGCAAGGACGTGGGAGTTCGATTCTCCCCGAGGGC
>CAYRJJ010000157.1:0-1910 GCA_964424515.1 uncultured Candidatus Finniella sp.
CTACACAATCAACTCTTACGCCTTCACTCCATACTTACGCAGCACGTCTAATATTCAGGGTCAGGGGATACCCATTTAGCGGAATCATCAGTATTACGCTTTAATTGGTAGTCAATAATAAGGTCGATATCTCCAACTTCCTTTGCTCCCTTGCTAAGACTACCGAAAAGACCCGCATAGGTTACAGCATATTTGAAACTGTCATTTTTATTCACCTCTTTCACACGTTCCAACAAAGAATCAACAATCTTAAGGGCTTTTTCCCTGGGTATAGGTTTTAAGAATTTTGCGCCACAGAAGGCGTTTCCTTTAATTGTTCTACGCCAAAATGATCTTTTACTTTTATGAGATGTATCCGTTTCAATTAATTCCATAGATTTCAGGTCTTTTATTAATTCACGGGCTTGAGTTTGAGACAAACATAATCTCTCACAGATAGAGGCCAAAGATAACCGATCATCCCTTCCAAGAAGGTCGCGCACTATTTTTACAGGAAGACCAGCAATAAGTTGCTTTCGATCAAGCCTCATTAACTACCTCTTTGTTCTGGATTTTTAAATATTCTATTGCACTTCAGAAATGAGGGACAATCAGGAGGATCAAGCCCTATCATCCTCACCCAAATACTTGCCCAACTTTGTTCGTCGCTTCCTTCAGATGCTCTAATTTTATGGGGACAAGGCGCACAGGCATCTCTTTATCCTTATCCCCTATCAGCTCGCAGATCGTGTAAAGGTCAATCCCCTTTTTCACGGCGAAGCTGGCAAAGGAATAGCGTAGATCATACAGACGAACATCGGGGATGCCAGCAAGGGCGCGAACCTTACGCCAAGTCCCGTTTATGTTGACCAATGGCTTGCCTGGAAGGATGCCGCAAAAGACGTGAGGGTTGCCTTCCTGTTGCTGGAGGGATGTCAAGATTCCCTTAGCCTTGTCGTTGAGAGGAATAACTCTTGCTCCACCTTTGGCGTCTTGTAAATCAACGTAACCCTTTTTCAGATGGACATCAGCCCATTGCAGGTTAAGGAGTTCAGGGATACGGCATCCTGTATACAAAAGGAAGCGAATAGCATTGACTGACCGAGAAGATGATGGTTGTTCTTTTTCGTGCTGGGTCAATGTCCCCTCTAATGTTGCAAGTTCCAAATCACTTAACAATCTTTCCCTCTTAGGCGGCAGATATTTCCCACCTTTTTCTTGACTAGCTGATTCTATTGTAGTGCGCATTTTCTTCTCCTTCATTTTTTTCCTCCTTTATTATACCTGATCGCATGGCCAAAGCTTCTCTTTTCAGCGCATCCATTTGCCGCAACCTTAAATACTTGTTATGGCCCTGTTTGGTCTGCTACCTGTTCTGTCGGTGGGCTTTCCGTGAGTTTCGGAAGGGGATAGATAATGTTGACTATCCCGTTCAATTCTTCTTTTCCCTAGCTTACTCAGGACGCTGAGCTTACACCATTTTTCCTTTGTATACCTTGCCGTCCATTGCTTCTTCATCGTTGGCTGGCTCCTAGCGGCTCCGCAGTTCTGGTTCACTGCGTTATGATGTACATTTTGTTGGCTTTGCAATAACGCACGCACCATTCTTTCCGGAGCGCAGCGAGATCCAGATCGGGCGTCGCAATGAAAAAAGAGCAGTTTTCCATATCCCCCGTAGTCATAACAATAAGATCATTCTCCTGCTGGCAAGCTTGCCATGCCATATGAACAAAAGATTTTCTCCGCATTTCTTTCACAAAGGGAGCCAGCAACTTATGAGAATACTGGCTAAAATTCCAGTTTTGCTTTTCCTGCTCATCCCCTTTTTTTAGACTTTCCTGGAGGTAAAGGAAAAGCTGGTCATGCGTGTTCACTGTTTTAATTGTCTGATAGGTGTCATCCAGCAACATGATCATCCTGGCCTCCTGTTC
>CAYRJJ010000158.1:0-1891 GCA_964424515.1 uncultured Candidatus Finniella sp.
GCCCCTGTAGGCGTTGCTTTATCAAGAGAATATCAATGCCAGGTCTATGGAAACGATAGAGAACCGACACCTGTGGGCGTGGTTCCATGGTTTTTAACATGAAGGCTTGAGCGGTCAGGGGTCATCGGTATGTTGATGGTGTGGCCACTCGTTCGGGCGTGTCGGCAAGGGTTCCATCCTTAACAAAAAGTATACAAATCGTTAAACCCGTTTACCCTATAACAAAACTCATAACAAAATATGATTTTCACAAAGTCTAGGAATTATGTTAAGGTTAAATGGTGAAGATAACAGGCAAGGGAGGATGCCATGAAAACAGGATACGCGCGAGTCAGCAGCTACGGGCAATCGCTGGAAGTCCAGCGGCAAAAACTTCAGGAGGAAGGGTGTGGGGAAATCTTTGAGGAAAAGGTCTCCGCCGTGTCGGGCAAAAGAAACGAGTTGGAAAGCGCATTAAGGATTTTGCGGGAAGGGGACGTGCTGGTGGTGACGAAGCTGGACAGGCTCGCCCGCTCCATGCAGGACTTGCTGGCCATCACGGAACGCCTCCGGAAGAAAGGGGCGGGACTCAAAGTCCTTGACCAGTCTATCGACACCGCGACATCGGAAGGCCGCTTGATGTTCAACATTATCGGCTCGTTTGCGGAGTTTGAGAACGACATCAGGAAAGCGAGGCAGATGGACGGCATCCGCAAAGCCAGGGACAAGGGGGTAGCGTTCGGGCGCAAACCTGCCCTGAACGCGCTCCAGCAACGTCAAATCCTGCATTTAAGCAGGGATGAGGGCATGTCCCTCAACCAGATAGCCGACAGGTATGCCGTGTCCCACATGACCGTCTACAGGGTCTTAAAAAAGGAAGGGGGGGCGGTTCCGGAACCGGAGGCTTGTGGAATGGAGCATGAGGAACGCCAGACAGTCTATAGCTCATATGGCTAGGGGATGGGGGCGGGAGGGGGAGATGGCCAGCTTCCATCATTGATGATGGCGGGAGGTATCGGGCTATCGGCATACCAGACTGCCAGGCTAACAAAAATCTAAGGACTTTTGTTATGATTTACGTTATGGACGTCATGCTCCCTGGTTGGTCATAGGGGGCGCTATCGGGCTATGACCATAACGAACTTCCAGGCTCATAAAAAGCCAGCGACTTTTGTTAAACATTTGTTATGGGGGCGTCACGGGCATCATACTGACGCTATCAGCAAAGGCGGCCCGCATGGGCTACCGCCCGTCCCATGCAAGACACGGGGAACAATCCTTATGGTGGAGTCGCTACAACCTATGTTAGGCTGGCCAGCACACTCCCCAACGCAGAAGAGGGACGGACAATGAACTGGGTTATCACGCAATGGAAGCGGTTCCTTTCCCATCGGCGGCGCAAAGGCCGCAAGACCATTACCAACGTCCGACGCTTCAGGCCATTCTAGCAGGAGCGCGGGTCAACCTTAAAGCATCGTTTAAACAGCCGCACAAGGCCGCCTGGTAGATCAAGAAGCTAAGGCTACATAATTCATAAACGACAGCGGAAACCGCTGTGTGGCCGTTTTTGACGCCCTAAACTCAATCACGCTGGCATCCCTCAGCTTTTTTGCTGCGCAAACCCGCGTGAAAGGTTCAATCAACGCGCATCATTCCCCTTGAAAAAATGATCACCGGTAATGCCATTTCATGGTATAGTTTTTCTTAAAACAACTTGAGGAATAGGGCATGATAGAGAAAATAGCAGAAGAAGTCCCGAGCCAAGTCAAGCGGCCAATCCGGTTGCTGGATGTCCGTAGCGATGTCGTCTTTAAAAAGATATTCGGCCAGCATCCCAAGCTCATTAAAAGCTTTCTAAATGGCATCCTTCCCCTGCCGGAAGGCCACTTGATCGAATCAGTAACCTATTTGA
>CAYRJJ010000159.1:0-1851 GCA_964424515.1 uncultured Candidatus Finniella sp.
TGGGACGAACCTGCAAGCTGCTTTTTATTGCCCTGCTGACCGCGGGGACAGCTGGTTATTTTTTTTGGAACCGGCAACCTTCTTCCCCTCTTCAACCAGAGGCTTTACCGGTCATTGCGGTTACGCAAATCATTGAACACCATACCCTCGATACGGTTCGGGCGGGTTTAATAGCTGAACTTGCCGCAAACGGCTTTGATGAAAAAACCATAAAAATTGTTTATGAAAATGCCCATGGAAATGTTACGACAGCGACCCAGATTAGCAATAAGTTTGCAGCCTTACGCCCCAAAATTATGGTTGGCCTCTCCACCCAGTCCGCCCAAATCCTGTTATCTCTTTCAACCCAGGCGAAAATACCGCTTGTTTTTACCGCTGTGACCAATCCAGTCGCCGCAAAATTGGCGCCAGGCCTGACGGAATCCGGGTTTCTGACCACGGGCGTCAGCGACTTCATGAGGCCAGAGCCTCAGCTTGAGATGATGCGCGCTTTCCTGCCCAAACTGGTTAGGTTAGGTATTTTATATAACCCTTCCGAAATAAATTCCGTCAGCTTTTTAAAAGAAATGGAAGAAGCCGCAAAGGCGAAAGGCATTGACCTTATATACGCTGCCCTCAATAACACATCCGAAGCAGCGAGCGCGGTCACAAGTTTAGCCCAAAAGGTTGACGCCCTTTATTTTCCGAACGATAATACAGCCATGGCTGCTGTGAGCGCCATAGCGTCAACAGCCCTCAAGCATCACATCCCCGTTTTTGCAAATGATTCAGCATCCGTCGAACGGGGCGCCTTAGCCGCTGTGGCTTACGACCGGTTCGCCATGGGACGTAAAACGGGAGAGATCGTCATTGCCATTCTCAAGGGCAAGAAACCGCAGGATATTCCTGTTGTCTACGACACCCCTTCTGAAACGGTCGTCAATGAGCAAACGCGCAAAGCCTTGAATTTAACGCTCCCCGCCGCTTTAAAACCGATCCGGAAAATTTAGCAGAAAGAACCATCTCATGATTTATGTCGGCGTTTTAGGATCTACAGGCCGTATGGGACGGGCTATTTTAGAGGCGCTTGAAAATCACCCCCGATGCGTCTTAAGTATGGCCGGCACGCGGGAAAATCTAGAACCCCTGTTTAAAACAAGCGATGTCGTGGTTGATTTTACAACGCCAGAAGCTTTAACCGCTCACATCGACTTGAGCTTAAAATATAGCAAACCCCTCGTGATAGGCACAACGGGACTCCACCCTCATCATAAACTTATATTTTCTTCCGCCTCCTCCAAAATCCCTCTGGTTGTTTCTTCAAATATGAGTATGGGGATAGCGCTTTTAACCAGCTTCGTCGAAAAAGCCGCGCATTTTCTGGATGAAAGCTATGATATCGAAATAATGGAAGTTCATCACCGCCATAAGAAAGATGCCCCTTCTGGTACGTCCCTTATGCTCGGCCAGGCTGCCGCCAAAGGGCGGGGAAAGGCGCTGGAGCGGCTCCAGTGCAGCCATCATCACCCAGACCAGGGCGAAAAACGCCCCCGCGAAAAGGGAGCGATTGGTTTTTCCGTTCAGCGCGGGGGCATGGTCATCGGGGACCATTCCGTCCGCTTCATGGGGGATGAAGAAATGCTTGAATTGTCCCACCGCGGTCTTTCCCGCGCCGTATATGCCAGGGGCGCTTTACGCGCAGCGGAATGGGTCACAAAGCAAAAACCGGGACTCTATTCCATGGGGGATGTATTAGGATTATGACCCCGGTCTCACCTGCTGAATTTGACCGCTTGATGGCGCCTTTCGCCCCTTTTGAATCCCCGCCAACCATCCTTATCGCCACTTCGGGCGGCCCGGATAGCCTGGCTC
>CAYRJJ010000160.1:0-1781 GCA_964424515.1 uncultured Candidatus Finniella sp.
CCAGCACGCCTCCTAAAGATAGCTGACTATTGTTGGTAATCAGGTAATATTTTGAGTTTTATGGATAAGATTTGGAGGTTGCTTGCAGATTTTTTCCAAAACTCGCTGTTTTTAGACATGACTTATCAGCAGCCCAAGACCCTGTTCTCGTGAGATCAGCATTAAACGCACAAATTAGCCGCTACAAAAGTGACGCAAATTGATCATTGTATAAGCAATCTCCTTCATGGCGTAGTGGTTTTCGCTTTTCCTCTCAAAGCGTAAGAGAAGTCGCTTAAACTTATCTTCCCAGGCAAAAATCCTCTCAATCGTGCGAAACCGTTCTTTAAAAATAATAAAACTAAACATTGACTTACGTCCACGCTTAGTTTTCTTGCGGTTCCGCTTGTTTTCAGGGATATTGGGTTTCATGCCAAAATTGAAGATCTTCTTCCGGTTTGCCCTGCAATCATATACCCCATCCAGGCTCATGGTAGATCCCTTCAGATTGATTCCAATGGCCTTTGCTATCTTTCTCAAGGGCTTGAACGCTTGCCTGATAAGGGGCGATTCATTTCTGTTCCCAGGCGCAAATATGGCAGGGCAAATCACATTGCAGTTCCGGTCACAAATGGCTACGACCTTATCGCCTTTATTATGCTTATGCCCGTTGTATCCTAAGTTGTCTCCTCCTTTTTTTAGCGCACGGCGAAGAGCCGTCGCCATGAAGAATGCGCACATCCAGGCCCCCTGTTAAGGAAGGGCCGTTTTGGGGCCAAGTTTCATTTTTGTCTTTCTCAAACTGGAAATTTCTCAATCACATTTTCATAACTTTCCTGAGCATCACCAATTGATAATTTTGAGTAAATCTCAAGGGATTGGCGGCTTTCATGGCCAGAATAAGGTTGGATCAGAGCATCTTCTATGCCCTGTTTTTTAAGCCAGGTAAATAAAAAATGCCTAAACTTATGGGGTGAAATTGAATGTTTCATCCCCGCTGCTTTTGAATAAATTGCCAATATTTTTCGAATGCCACGATCCGTATAAGGTTTTTTCCATGAAGACTCAAACAGGTATTTTCCCCCTTTTTTGGTAACAGATTGGGCGTGAATGGCCAAAACTTCTTTAAATGACTCTGGAAACGGAACTATTCTATCTTTTTTTCCTTTACCTTGATTGATTCGAATTTGACAACGATCAAAGTCAACATCCGATATCAATATTCGAACAAGCTCGGATACACGAACCCCTGTATAGAGTAATGTCTTAGTGATAATGACGTTTTGCATGTTTCGTGATTGCCAAACGACAGCATAATATTTTTTTACCTCTTCTTCAGTGGGTACATATGGAAGACCCTTAGGTTGTTTGTTTGGCTCAATTCCAAGCTCAAACCGGATATTGCGAAACAACTCACGCAAATAATTATAATCAGGATTTTCTTTCATCAAAAGTTTAGCAAACTGCTTGGCTTTTTCTCGCATAGGCGTTCTTGTCATCATAATATCATTCATGCAATTTTCTCTTTATAACGATGGACTTCAATGTTGATCCGCTTGTTCATATCAAGGAACAACAAGCCATATGGATTAATATGGAGATGGAATAAAGGCGAGAGCGCCCTCATATCTTCAGCTTTTAAGATCACCATCCATTTGGGATCCGATAATGCTGTTTGGATCAGGATGGTATTAATATAGACCATGCACACCTGCAGCAGATGCAGACATAGAAGCGCTAGTTCTTGATCTGTCCGCCGTCAATTAAGATTGCCGGCGTGCGACAATTACGGTTGCCGGTTT
>CAYRJJ010000161.1:0-1660 GCA_964424515.1 uncultured Candidatus Finniella sp.
AACAAAAATTTTAATAGCTGTAATCCTAAATTCTATGCATGACCGAGCACTAGTCATTTAGTGGTTAATATCGAGCGCGCGTAAACAAACAAGATCAAAAAGAGAGGAATCCCTTTAAGTAGGGGGCTGAACAAAAAAGTTGAGAGGTGGGATCTTGGCTCTCATAACCTGACCTATAGAATGAACAACTCCACAGCAAGCTGCGGGGCGGCTGCAACCTGAAACAACGTTAGTCGCTTATCTGCATAAATTCTTTTGTGTGGGGTTCCTTGGTTTTTAATATAATTTCCAATCTTTTTGTTCATCCCCATGTTCCCTTTCCTCACCGCACACAGCGGAAAAAGTAACCCGTAAGAATTTCTTTTTCCGTAAAGGCGATGAGGATAGAAAAAAGATTACCGGCGGTCCCCCATGAGGCGTAACATGGCCAGGAATAGATTGAGGAAGTCCAGATAAAGCCTCAAAGCGCCCATCAGGGCTTTTTTGCCCCTAACTTCTTCACTATCACCCTCATAATACATCAATTTAATGGCTTGCGTGTCATAGGCTGTCAACCCCGTAAACACAATAACAGAGATGATGGATATAATAAACTGCATGGCGCTGCTTTGCAGGAATATATTAATTAAGCTTGCAATAATAACGCCGATCAACCCCATGAACATAAAAGACCCCATACCGGAAAGATCCTTACGGGTCGTATATCCATAAAGGCTCATGGCCCCAAACAGGGAAGACGTAATGAAGAAGACGCGCGTAATGCTTGTTCCGGTGTAAAGTAAGAAAACGGAGGCTAATGATATGCCAACGAGTGCGGAGTAAAGCCAAAATAAGGCTTGGGCTGTTGAGTACTGCAGCGTGTTGATCCGAAAGCTCAAGAAAAATACCAACCCGAGAGGCGCAAAAACAAAGAGCCACTGGAGCGGCGTTCCAAAAATAAGGTGCATCATCGCGGGTACATTGGCCACGGTGTAAGAGGCGCCTCCCGTCAAGAGAAGGCCAAATGCCATAAACATATAGACCTGGTTCAAATAAGTGCGTAACCCCTGGTCAATGCCTTCTAGCGCCCCGGCTGGCTGTTGGGCCCGCCAGATCGTTTTATCTTCGATTTTACTCATTTTTACTCTCTCCTTCAGTTATAAAGAAACATAAGAAATTATACCTCCCTAAAGATCAAAAAGCAATCGGATGTTTTTTGGTTAGATATTCGGTGAGAGTTAGATAGTTGGAATACTTCAAAAATCTTCGGAGGGTCGTATGAGCAAGGTAACAAAAAATTAATGCTTGTCTATTATTATGTTATTAAATTTACTTGCTAAAAATACATGAGGCCCAGCCTGTGAAGAAATTTATTTTATTGCTGGCAGGAATATATGTCGCTGTGGCCAGCGCGGCGCCTGCTTTTGTGATAACAAGCGCGGCTCTCACGATGGCTGCGGCATCTCTCTCGCCGATTGTAAAGCGGATAGCTGAGGAGGCAATTGGTAGCGTAGCAAATGAAATCCAGGGCGTGATTACGGGAACGAAATGTCCTATAGGCTGCAGAGGACCTATTGCTCTTCCTTGTAAAACCGCTTCCGGGCTTTCTTTATGCAAAGGGGTATGCCTTACCACCTGACGTTTTTTAGATAAGCCCAAAGTTTGGGTATGTTAGCCAGGA
>CAYRJJ010000162.1:0-1648 GCA_964424515.1 uncultured Candidatus Finniella sp.
CATTAAAACCATCCGTAGGCGTCGCCGCATACCCGGCAGGATAGGGCTTCAGCATGGCGCTTCGCAATCCCCGGTCGAACCTCATGATAAGCCTCCTGATAAATCAACCTGGCAAGGGGCTGTCCAAAAACCGATCGTTTTAAGCTGGATAAGATGGTCGGCCACGGCTTGCGTTTTCAGATTTAAAAGGTCAAGAGAAATGATTGTGGGAACTTCTTCCAAAACGCTTTTCATATTTTGGCGAACAGGATACTGCTGGCATTGCAGGGCGTGGATTTGCTTTTCCGCGTCATAACTGACCAAAACATCCTTCAGGATATCGCTGACCGACAAGTTTTCCGTCTCTATAATTCCCTCCGTGGGCCGTTGATGAGCGTAATCCGCATAAACCAGCCCGGACGCTGTCTGATAGCGCTGAGGCGTCCCCGTCTCCCCATAAGCAGGCTCTGCGTAAAAAATAGAGTCCGGGAGGGGAGGCTGTTCGGCTTCTCCACCGATTGATGCCGCTAACCGCACCCACGCAGAGGCTCTCCTTCCATCCTGGCGCAATTGATAAGCAACCACTTTTGCGGTTGCCTCCCCTCCCGGGATACGGGAATCAGCAAGACGGACAGAATGGTCCATTGATAACGCAAAACCGGTTTCAAAAGGAAAGGTAACCTCAATCTCTAAACAGCGGGCGCTGGCAGCCAAATGCGCGCGCGCCACTTCAAGGGCATGTTCAACCGCTTGCCGGCCGCGGTATGTTAGAAAAAAAGTACCCCCAACTTCGGACGTGACCTGCCGTAATGAGAGATTGAGCATCCGCGTCAGAGGCCGTATGGTTCCATCCAGTTGCGTCTTTTGGGACAAGGTAAACTGAACGACTTCCCGCCGCTTTTGACGGTAACGCCACCCAAGAACCAATGTTCCCGACATCCAGAATCTTCTTGCCCGTACCACTTTGGGGGCCTGGATGAATTCATCCCATACCCTGAATTCAGGCGTGAGCGTTGGATATATATCTAAAATTCCCGTGCGGGGCGGGATCACCTGTTCCAAATGGCTTTTCATCACCCAAAACCCCGACCGTCCCAGCTTTTGTCCTTCCTTGAACCAGGTTGCCTGCAAGGCATGGGGCGTCAGCGTATTGATCATGCCGCCCGGAAAAGCAGCCGAAATTTTTCCGCCCAGGCTTGCCTCCCCTGAACCTTCCTGAATCCATTCCGCCGTCAGGCTTACCGATATACGGGAAAGGGGCGTTTCCGCCAACCGGACTTTCAAACTATCCGCAAAAAAAACATCTGTTAAATCGAGAAGATACCGGCCTTGAAAGAGGTCTGACATCAATACCTTTCCGCTTAACCGGTCCCAGGAAAAGAAGGCGCTGCGGGCTTCCAGCCATTCCACAGGGTCGTTTTGTTCTGCTGAATCTACAAAAGCCGTGTCCCAAAAAGGGGGTTGTTTCAACTCCAGGGCCAAGCCCTGGAGTTGGGCCATAGCGTCAAGAGGTTCCGCCGTTAATTCTAAGCTCACCAAACCCTTGTCAATCCTGATGGGCAAACCAACCAGCCTTCCCGAGAAAAGCAAAGTATTTTCACAGGAAAAGCAAAGTATTTCCTGATTACCGAGTATACTAAGCTATAGTTATGAGGTATTCTCTTGTGTG
>CAYRJJ010000163.1:0-1644 GCA_964424515.1 uncultured Candidatus Finniella sp.
TCTCAACGATCGTGGAGCAAACTTACTTAGTACTTATTTTTGATAAATGGTATTAGATGTAACTGAAGAGACAGAGAAGAAAGGTAAATTGGCAAGAATGAAGGAAGGATTCAACCAAGCGAAAGATGCTGCGAAAAACTCATGGCTTGGACAAAAAGCTGGAGAAGCTGTATCACAAGTTAAAAGCGGAACCGGAAGCGCTAAAACTAACATGGGCGAAACTGCTTCACACGCTGTACCTGTCAAGTCAAAAGAAATGCTCGAAAAGCTAACGGTTAAAATCTGTACAACGAGTGAAAGTCACTATAGGTCGGAATCAAAATATCTAGAAAAACAAGCTGAAGAGCTTACTGCGCTTGCGCAGCAATTGACAAGCCGCTCACGTCAATTTGATCAAGAAGCAAATGAATTAGCAAAAGATTGCAGTCAGGGAGAAAAAATGGAAGAAGAAATGAAATAAACATTCAATGCCTCTCATGGTAGAGGAAAAAATCAGGAGCTTTATAAAAGGTTCCTGGTTTTTTTATTCAAGCACCCCCGAATTATCAAGGTAAAATTATATGCGGCATAAAGCCACATTCAAATTTGTATTCATAAAGCCCAATGATGCTCAGGCGTAAAGAGTCCACTCGCAACAGCTCTTTTAAATTACGCTTAAAAAACAAGGGATCCAACCCTGATTTGTTGCAAAACGCCATCTATTCCTGGTACAGCGTTTCATTAAATAAGATAACCTGCATAATTCTGTAAAGTCTTTTGTGAGCAATTTAAAAATTTGACCTATCCTGCGGGCAATCTTTATAACTTCCCTGTGTAAACTTCTTGTGTCGTTCAATTTTGTTCCCAGCTATGCCGGTGGCTGTTAAGTCGCCGCGCGTCAGAAAGGATGAGGATCATGGTCCCTGTTATCAAAGATACTATTTTGAAAAAACTGGAGGCCCTTTACTGGAATGCTTTTCATAACGGCAAATGGCATATCGCCTTGCAAGCGTTGGAATGGTACGGAAAAAATAGGGGGATGTTTGAAGCGCCCTGTCTTTCAGAGGCTACACGCATTGCGGGCATAATGGAACAGCGGCGGCAGGACTTGGCAGACTTTCAGGAAAGGCTTGATCCTGAGTTGACGCATCCCCCGCCTTTTGCAGAAGCGTCAGAGAGTGCCCGTTGAAGTATTCGCCTTCACAATAAAGCGTTTATTCAGTTATCCCGATTGTTGTCCGTGTCAGATTCCGCTACCCGTTACGAGCCGTGAGGATGGGCGGCGGGAATCTGATCAGACCCTGCAACTGCGGCATCGCGCTCCGGCATCGCCAGGCGTAGAGGGGAAGCAGGAGCCTGAGAAGATGTCTGTTCATTGTATTAACCTGCCAATCAAGGAATTTTCCGGAATGGGAAATTTCATCCCCGCTTCCCGCCGGCGACCGCCGAGGGGAGGCGGGGCTGCTGACACGGACAACAATCGGGATAACGGATAAAGAAGAGAATGGGATTAACTGGTACGCCGTTTCATTAAATAAGATAGCCTGCATAATTCTGTAAAGTCTTTACCCTGTTCTTGAGAAAGGGTATCAAAGTTAATGAAACGGTGTACTAGTGTTTTGTCATTTTTTAATTTGAGGATATACTGACTTTAGCTTACGCCTT
>CAYRJJ010000164.1:0-1644 GCA_964424515.1 uncultured Candidatus Finniella sp.
TTCAATGACGGCAACGTCTTTTTTGCCGTCCGCGTATATGTAATTTCGCTGATACTCGGGTTGAATGGTCAATCGACCGGCGAGACCGTGAACACCTTTTTCTTCAAGCTGGTTATAAGTGAAACCCTCGCAAATTTCGCGAACTGAGTACTGCTTGAGTTCAGTCTTCATTTTGTGACCTTCCTGTGGCGGATCAAAATTCGCTGATATACCTTCTCAAAAATCTCGTTTGCGACGATAACACCGCTAGCGTTCAAGTCGTACGTGCCCGGCTTTCCAAATTTATTGAGGTAAGCATTTTTGCATTCGGCAGATGTGTAAATTCTTGTTTTCAGCCCATAAAGATCAGAGTTTTCGCACATGCCCAAAATCTCAAATTGGTCGGGGTTGTACTTACCAAGAAACGTAATAGGAACGCCCATGATGCCAGGGAAATCGGAAGGGATTGCGTCTACAGCGGGGACTTCGATTGCGTCGTAATTGTCGTATTTCTGGTAGCCGTTGACTTTGATTTGTTTATGCTTGCTGAACTTAACGTTCTCGGCTTCAGTCATGAGGGCAAGTGGTTGATGGCGTCGACCATGCTCGATATTCGTGAACCACGCTGAGTTTCCAATTGTTTGGAGCAACTTGGCGTTTTCAATTTTCTGCCCTTGCTTGGTTGGCGTGTTGACGGGTACCTCAAAATACATGAAACCGACACCGGTGCGTGTCACCCCGAGCCACAATTTATTTTCCTTAATCAGAGGGAAAACCTCTTTGTAGGTGACGGCGTTCATGTTGCCAATAATCGCGAACTGCTTGCCTGCTTCAACTATCCAGGCAAGGAATGGTCTGAACAGGCTAAACGGTGGGTTTGTGACGATAACATCGGCCTCGTCACGAAGTGCGGTGATTTCGTCACTGCGAAAGTCGCCGTCACCGTCGAGGTATTTCCATTGCAGGTCGTCGACGTCGATTTTGTGATCGCCGTTGACGTCACGGTCAAGAATGAAGATTTTCCCGTTTGCTGCGGACTTGACCTCGTCGTATTGGGGGTCTTCCAGTTCAAACAGGGTTGGGTTGAGGAAGGCGGATTGGGGCTTGCTGTTTGGCGCATAACTCGTGCTGATTAGCCTTTTAAGTCCGAGGCGTTCGAAGTTCTGCGCAAAATATCTCGTGAAGTTCGACCACTCCGGGTCGTCACACGGCAGCAGAACTACCTTGTCGCGAAACACCTTCTCGTCGTATTCGAGGTACGCGTTCATTTCCTTTTCGATGTCGACGAACTGGGTGTAGAACTCGTCGTTCTTCGCTTGCCGCGCTCCGACCAGATTTTCCTTCGACATATCGCCAATAGTAGAGCAACCCTCAGACGAGGAACGAGAGTTGACTAACCGACAGAACGAATTACAGCAACAACCTTGCCCATTACCTCGGCATAGGTGCCGTCGATTGGTTCGTAGGCGGAGTTGCGGGGGAGTAGCCACGTGTTGCCGTCTCGCTGCTTGAAAACCTTGACGGTCGCTTCGTGGTCGAGCATCGCGGCGACAATGTCGCCGTTCTCGGCAGTCTTCTGTTCGCGCACGACGACATAATCGCCATCGCAGATGGCGGCGTCGATCATCGAGTCGCCCTGAACCTTGAGCATGAACACGTTGCCCT
>CAYRJJ010000165.1:0-1505 GCA_964424515.1 uncultured Candidatus Finniella sp.
TCAACGATCGTGGAGCAAACTTACTTAGTACTTATTTTTGATAAATGGTATTACTCCAAAAAAGCTTGTAGATCCCGTCTCTCACTTTTTAAGCGGGGCTTACGCTTTTTGCGAAGATGCTGTTTCCTTGATCAAAGCCCACAATCTCTATGGATTTATACAAATTGATGGGTGATAAGGCAGCACATCTAATATTTTCATCAATAATCCATAGTTCATGTTAAGAAGATGGTAGCGATGCTTACCTCTTAATCTCCCAGAAAGATACCCAGCCCACGGGCCGTGCGAACCATAGCGCCTTCTGTATCCACCTCCTGGAATTGGTTAATGGCATCAGCGATGGGGACATCTTCTACGCGGCGGTTCTGCCAGGCAACCATCCGGTCAAATTTATTTTCCGCAATTAAATCGACAGCATGAACCCCAAAAGCGGAAGCCAGGATGCGGTCTTGCGCACACGGCTGGCCGCCTCGTTGAACATGTCCCAACACCATGGCCCGAACTTCAGCGGCCGTAGATTCTGAAATTTTCTCAGCCAGATAGTGAGAAATGCCGCCATACCGGACCCGTCTGCCCTCTTGGGAAAGGACAACAGGGTTTCCATCTTCTGTTTTGACAGCCTCTGCTACGATAATCAAGGCAAAGGTCTTTCCCAAATCCGCCAAAGAGGAAATCTTACGGACAATTTTATCCAAAGAATAAGAGATTTCAGGAATGAGGATGATATCTGCACCCCCTGCAATACCTGCGCTCAAAGCAATATGACCCGCATCACGCCCCATCACTTCAAGGATCATCACCCGCTTATGGCTGGCGGCTGTGGGTTGCAGACGGTCGAGCGCCTCAGTTGCAACTTCAACTGCCGTTGGGTAACCAATAGCGCTTTCCGTATGGCCCAGGTCATTATCAATGGTTTTGGGAATGGTCACAAGGTTCAACCCTCCCTCTTGCGCTAAATCCCGCAGGACCCGCATACTGCCGTCTCCTCCAATACCGACAAGCGCATCAAGGCCCAGCTCATGGTATCCCTCGATGAAATCTTGAGAGCGGTCGGTACGTTTGCCATAACTATCCGGGAAACTAAAAGGGTCATTTTTATTCGTGCTACCGAGCATGGTTCCGCCACTGCGCATCATCATGCTGTTACAGGATTCAATGGTCAATTCCTGATAATCGAGGGGACGCACGATTAAACCCGTCGTCCCATTATGGATACCAACAACATGCCAGCCATAGGTCTGAATTGCCCGATAGGTTATTGCCCGAATCGCCGCGTTCAGGCCGGCGCAATCACCGCCACTTGTTAAAACGCCAATTTTTTTAACCAAACCTTTCCCTCCTGCATTATCTTAATCCACTCAGCTCCCTTTACCATGCCGTAACTTAGCACTTTTTGGAGGGGTTCAGGTACCCTCTATTTATTGCCGAGTCAATGACTTCTTTATTAAATTCTTAATGCTTATCCGAAAAGTACCTGTGAGGTAACAGGTTTTGCATGAACACAA